>CAYYAT010000133.1:0-5627 GCA_964469595.1 uncultured Thermomonas sp. | reverse complement strand
CCGACCTGATCCTGCTGGACTGGATGCTGCCCGGCACCAGCGGCCTGGAGCTGGCGCGGCGCTGGCGCCGCGAGGCGCTGACCCGCGACATCCCGATCATCATGCTGACCGCGCGCGGCGAGGAAAACGACCGTGTCGGCGGGCTCGAGGCCGGGGTGGACGACTACGTGGTCAAGCCGTTCTCCGCGCGCGAACTACTGGCACGCATCCGCGCGGTGCTGCGGCGCTCGCGCGAGGACGACGACGACGGCAGCGTGCAGGTCGGCGCGCTGCGCATCGACGGCGCCGCGCACCGGGTGTTCGCCGACATCGACGGCACCGCGCACCCGATCCAGATGGGCCCCACCGAATACCGCCTGCTGCACTTCTTCATGACCCACGCCGAGCGCGTGTACACCCGCACCCAGCTGCTGGACCACGTCTGGGGCGGCAGCGTGTACGTGGAGGAGCGCACCGTGGACGTGCACATCCGGCGCCTGCGCAAGACCCTGGAGCCGCACGCGCTGGATGCGATGGTGCAGACCGTGCGCGGCGCCGGCTACCGCTTCTCGACCGCGGTGTGAGCGCACCCGCGCCGGCGCCGCCCCGGTCCGCTGCAGGCCGCGGGCAAGCCCGGATGCAAACCCGGATACTCGCCTGATGCCGCCGATTCCCCGCCACGCCTGGTTCCGCACCCTGTTCCAGCTGGTGCTGGTGCTGGCCGCCGGGCTGCTGATCGGGCTGGCGCTGGGGCACCCGTGGCCGGCGCTGACGATCACCGCGCTGGTCGTGGTCGGCTGGCATTACTGGCGGCTGCACCGGCTGCTGCAGCGGCTGGCCGCGCGCCAGCGCCTGGTACCGCACGGCAACGGCGTCTGGAGCGGGCTGGATGCCTTGCTCTACCGCGGCCAGACCGAGATGCGCGCGCGCAAGCGGCGCCTGCTGGCGATGCTGCGCGCCTACCGCGCGGTGGCCGCGGCGCTGCCGGACGCGGTGGTGCTGGTGGAGCGCAACAGCCAGCGCATCCTGTGGTTCAACGAAGCCGCCACCCCGCTGCTGGGGCTGCGCTATCCGCGCCACCACGGCGCGCCGCTGGCGGACGCCCTGCGCCCGCTGCCGATGGCGCAATGGCTGGCCGCCGGGCGCAACGCCGAGCCGATGGAGGACGTCGCCTCCCCGGCCGATCCCGGCATGCGCCTGAGCCTGCGCCTGCTGCCTTATTCCGATGACCTGTGGCTGCTGCTGGCGCGCGATGTCAGCAAGCTGCTGCGGCTGGAACACATGCGCCGCGACTTCGTGGCCAACGTCTCGCACGAGCTGCGCACGCCGCTGACCGTGATCCACGGCTACCTGGAGATGCTGGACGCCGACGACCATCCCGAGTGGGCGGGCCTGCTGGACGAGATGCGCCGGCAGTCGCAGCGGATGGCGCGACTGGTCGAGGATCTGCTGACCCTGTCGCGGCTGGAGGCGCGCGACCAGCTGGCCGAGGAACACGTGGCGATGGCGCCGCTGCTGGCCACCCTGCGCCGCGAGGCGGAAGCGCTCAGCGGTGGCCGCCACCGGATCCGGGTCGAGGACGAGGCCCAGGTGGACCTGCGCGGCGCCAGCAAGGAGCTGCACAGCGCGTTCGGCAACCTGGTCAGCAATGCCGTGCGCTACACCCCGGACGGCGGCGAGATCACGGTGCGTTTCAGCCGCGATGGCGACGGCGGGGCGGTGCTGGCGGTGCGCGACACCGGCTACGGCATCCCCGCCGCGCACCTGCCGCGCCTGACCGAACGCTTCTACCGCGTCTCCACCAGCCGCTCGCGCGAAAGCGGCGGCACCGGGCTGGGGCTGGCCATCGTCAAGCACGTGCTGGGACTGCACGGCGCGCAGCTGACCATTGCCAGCGACGTGGGGGCCGGGAGTATCTTCAGCTGCCGGTTCGGCCGCGACCGCGTGCTGCCCCGCGACCCCCAACTTTCAGGCCCATCCGCGCCATGAACGCAGAATCCGACCACGCCCGCCTGCGCGACCCCGCGCTGTACGCCAACCGCGAGCTGTCGCAGCTGGACTTCAACTTCCGCGTGCTGGCGCAGGCGCAGGATCCCTCGGTGCCGCTGCTGGAGCGCCTGCGCTACCTGTGCATCTCCTGCACCAACCTCGACGAATTCTTCGAGATCCGCGGCGGCGCGGTGCGGCATGCGGTGGAGCTGAACCTGCCGGCCGGGATGGACGGGATCGACCCCGCGCTGCTGCTGAACAAGATCCACGAGCGCGCGGCCGCACTGGTGGACGCGCAGTACCGCTGCTTCTACGACGAGCTGCGCCCGGCGCTGGCCGACGAAGGCATCCGGCTGCTGCAGCGCGAGCAGTGGACGCCGGCCCAGCGCGAGTGGCTGCGCCGGTATTTCGTCGAGGAGATCATGCCGGTGCTGTCGCCGCTGGGGCTGGACCCGGCGCACCCGTTCCCGAAGATCCTCAACAAGTCGCTGAACGTGGTGGTGCTGCTGGAAGGCCGCGACGCCTTCGGCCGCGAGGGCCACCTGGCGATCGTGCGCGCGCCGCGCTCGCTGCCGCGCATCATCCGGGTACCGGGCCTAGGCGGCGACGCCGATACCGGCCTCGACTTCGTGTTCCTCAGCTCGGTGCTGTCGGCGTTCGTGGACGAGCTGTTCCCGGGAATGACGGTCAAGGGCGCGTACCAGTTCCGGGTGACGCGCAACTCCGAGCTGATCGTGGACGAGGACGACGTGGACAACCTCGCCCTGGCCCTGCGCGACGAGCTGCTGGGCCGCGGCTACCTGCGCGCGGTGCGGCTGGAGATCGACGAGCGCTGCCCGCAGGACATCGTGGACGACCTGCTCGCCAATTTCGACCTGCCGCCGAACGCGGTGTACAAGATCAACGGCCCGGTCAACCTGAACCGGGTGATCCAGGTGTACGACCTGGTCAAGCGCCCCGACCTCAAGTTCCGCCCCTTCACCCCGCGCCTGCCGCGCGAGATGGAGGGCATGTTCGATGCGATCCGCCAGGGCGACCTGCTGCTGCACCATCCGTTCGACGCCTTCACCCCGCTACTGGAGCTGATCCGCCAGGCCGCCGAGGATCCGGACGTGCTGGCGATCAAGCAGACCCTGTACCGCGCCGGCAAGGACTCGCCGATCGTCGAGCACCTGATCCAGGCCGCGCGCAACGGCAAGGACGTGACGGTGGTGGTGGAACTGCGCGCGCGCTTCGACGAGGAAGCCAACCTCGGCCTGGCCGACCGCCTGCAGGATGCCGGCGTGCAGGTGGTGTACGGCGTGGTGGGCTACAAGACCCACGCCAAGATGCTGCTGATCGTGCGCCGCGAGGGCAGCGGCCTGCGCCGCTACGTGCACCTGGGCACCGGCAATTACCACAGCGGCACCGCGCGCGCCTACACCGACTTCAGCCTGATGACCGCCGACCCGGACATCGGCCACGACGTCCACCTGATCTTCCAGCAGCTGTCCGGGCTGGCCGCGCCGCTGACGCTCAAGCGCCTGCTGCAGTCGCCGTTCACCCTGCACCAGGGCGTGCTGGAGCGGATCGCGCGCGAGGCCGCGCACGCGCGCGCCGGCAAGCCGGGGCGGATCGTGGCGAAGATGAACGCGCTCAACGAGGCCAGCGTGGTGCGCGCGCTGTACGAGGCCTCGCAGGCCGGCGTGGAAATCGACCTGATCGTGCGCGGGGCCTGCGCCCTGCGCCCCGGCATCCCGGGTGTCTCCGAACACATCCGGGTGCGCTCGGTGGTCGGGCGTTTCCTCGAGCACCACCGGGTGTGGTGGTTCGGCAACGATGGCCAGCCGGAGCTGTTCTGCTCCTCGGCCGACTGGCTGGAACGCAATCTGCTGCGACGGGTGGAGGTTGCATTCCCGGTGCGGGACCCGCTGCTGGCACACCGGGTGCACCGCGAGGGCCTGCTGAACTACCTGGCCGACAACCAGAACGCGTGGCAGCTGCATGCCGACGGCCATTACGAGCGCTGCCGCCCGGCCGCCGGGGAAGCCGCATTCTCGGCCCAGCTGTCGCTGCTGGAAGATCTCTACACGTGACCACGCGCAGCGGGGCGCGCCGGTGATCGGCCATAATGCCGGGCATGGACGACCTCCCCTTCGCCCCGGCATGAGCACGGTCCCGCCCAGGCCGGGCTCTTCCCTCCGCGACGGCGATCTGGTGGCCGCGCTGGACCTCGGCTCCAACAGCTTCCACATCGTGGTGGCGCAGCGCGTGCTGGGCCAGCTGCGGGTGGTGGATCGCCTGCGCGAGACGGTGCGCATGGCCGAGGGCCTGAACGCGCTGGGCGGGCTGGCGCCGGAGGTGCGCGAACGCGCGCTGGCCTGCCTGGCCCGGTTCGGGCAGCGGGTGGCCGACATCCCGCGCCGGCACGTGCGCGCGGTGGCCACCAACACGGTGCGCCAGCTGCGCGACCCGGAAGCCTTCCTGCGCCCGGCCGAGGCCGCGCTGGGACATCCGATCGACGTGATCTCCGGGCGCGAGGAAGCGCGCCTGGTGTACCTGGGCGTGGCCCACGAGCAGCCGCCCGAGCCCGAGCAGAAGCGGCTGGTGATCGACATCGGCGGCGGCTCCACCGAATGCATCATCGGGCGCGGCTTCACGCCGCTGGAGCGCGAAAGCCTGCAGGTGGGCTGCATCGCCAGCACCCGCCGCTTCTTCGGCAATGGCAAGCTCGGGCGCAAGCGCTGGCAGGCGGCGCTGACCGAGGTCGAACTGCAGTTCCAGCAATTCGCCGCGCCCTACCGCAGCCTCGGCTGGGACGAGGCGATCGGCACCTCCGGCACCCACAAGGCGATCGGCAACATCTGCGCGGCGATGAAGCTGGGCAAGGGCAGCATCACCCGCGAGGGGCTGGCGCAGGTGCGCGAGCGCCTGCTGCAGGCCGGCCGGATCGAGGACATCGACCTGCCCGGGCTGTCCGAGGATCGTCGTCCGATCATCGCCGGCGGCGTGCTGGTGCTGGAGGCCGCGTTCGCGGTGCTCGGGCTGGAGCAGTTGCAGGTGAGCAAGGCCGCGCTGCGCGAGGGCGTGCTGTACGACCTGCTGGGCCGCGGCGGCGCCGACGATCCGCGCGAGCTGTCGGTGGCCGCGCTGATGCAGCGCTACGGAGTGGACGCGGCGCAGGCGCAACGGGTGGAATCCACCGCCCTGCAGCTGTTCGACCAGGTCGCCGCGGCCTGGGGGCTGGGCAGCGAGGACCGCGCGATGCTCTCGCGCGCCGCGCGCCTGCACGAGCTGGGGCTGGCGATCGCGCACAGCGGCTACCACGTGCACGGCGCCTACGTACTGCAGCACTCCGACATCGCCGGCTTCTCGCAGCAGGGCCAGCGCTTCCTCGCCGCGCTGGTGCGCAGCCACCGCCGCAGCGTGGCGAAATCCGCGTTCGAATCGATCCCCGACCGCCTGCTCGGCAACGCCCGCCGCTGCGCCGCGCTGCTGCGGCTGGCGGTGCTGCTGCACCGCGCGCGCAAGGACGAGCTGCCGCCCGGGCTGCGCCTGCGCGCGAACGGCGATCGCCTGGAACTGGCGCTGGACCGGCGCTGGCTGCATGCGCGCCCGCTGCTGCGCGCCGACCTCGAGGCCGAACCCGAGGACATGCTCGGGCTGGGCCTGCAGCTGCA
>CAYYAT010000132.1:0-5635 GCA_964469595.1 uncultured Thermomonas sp. | reverse complement strand
CCGCCCCTCGTTGCCAACCACCCCCACCCGCAGGCCGCACAGGCCGCGGGTGGCGGCCCGCGCCGGCGGCCGCTGCGGCGGCGCTTCGGCCCGCCCCAGGCACAGGCCGACGCAGCTGCCGCGGCCGGGCTGCGAGCGCAGGGAAATCCCGCTGCCCAGCAGGCCGGCGATGCGCCGCGCGATCGCCAGCCCCAGCCCCAGGCCCTGCCCCGGCGCGCCGTCGCCGCGGCGGAACTCTTCGAAGATCGCCTCGCGCTGGGCATCGGGGATGCCCGGGCCGGTGTCGTGCACCTCGATGCATAGCTGACCGGCGCGGCGACGCACGCCCAGTAGGATTTTTCCGCGCGCGGTATAGCGCACCGCATTGGCCAGGAAGTTCTGCAGCACCCGCCGCAGCAGCTGCGGGTCGCTGTGCACCCAGGCCCGGGTAGGCACGTAGCGCAGCTGCAACCCGCGTTCGGCGGCCAGCACCCGGAACTGCGCGACCAGCGGCTCCAGCACGTCGGACAACAGCAGGGCGCGCGGCTCCGGTACCAGGCCGCCGGCCTCCAGCCGCGACATGTCCAGCAGGGTGGTCAGCAGGTCGGCGGTGGAATCCAGGGCCGACGAAATCTGCCGCGCCAGCTCGCGCTGCTCGCCGTCGCCGCGCTGCTGCAATGCATCCGCGAACAGGTGCGCGGCATGCAGCGGCTGCAGCAGGTCGTGCCCGATCGCGGCCAGGAACCGGCTCTTGGCGTCGTTGGCCTGCTCGGCCTCGCGCTTGGCGGTTTCCAGCAGCGCGGTGCGCTCGGCCACCCGCTGCTCCAGGGTTTCGTTCACCCGCATCAGCCCGGCCTCGGCCTGGCGGAACGCGGTGACGTCGGTGAAGGTGGCGACGAAACCGCCGCCCGGCATCGGATTGCCGCGGATCTCGACGATGCTGCCGTCCGGGAGCACCCGCTCCGACAGATGCGGGGTTCCGGCGCGCATGTGCGCCAGCCGCCGTTCCAGCGCGACATCCAAATGCTCCGGAGCGATTCTGGAGATATGCCGAAGCGCCCAGCGCGCGGCCTGCGCGATCGGCATCCCCACCCGCAGCATCCCACGCGGATAGCCGAACAGCTCTTCGTAGCGCCGGTTCCAGGCCACCAGCCGCAGCTGGGCATCGACCACGCTGATGCCCTGGCTCATGTTCTCCAGCGCCGCCTCCAGCACCTGCTGGTTGAAGCGCAGGTCCTGCGAGGCCTCGCCCACGATCGCGGCCACCGTGTCGAGGTCGGCCCCCGGCGCGGCGCGGCGCGCGGCATCCAGCAGCAGGCGCGCCGAGGCGCTGCCAAGCACCGCCGCCAGCTCGTGCTCCCGCCGCGACTCCAGCCGCGCCGGGACCGGCCCACTGGGCGGCGCGTCGCGCAGCAGCATGCCCACCCGTTCCGCCGGGAGAAAGCGCAGCCCCGCGCTGCGCAAGGTCGCCAGGTCGGCCCCGCGCGCGGCGCGCTGGCGCGGCACGCCGCGCAGGACGGCCACCAGCCAGGTGGCGACGGTGCCGACGAACAGGCTGGCGCCGACCGCCCGCGCCAGCCGGCTCCAGCCGGTTAGGCCGAACATCGTCTCCGGCGCCAGCCATGCCAGGCCCAGCGGCCCCTCGCGCAGCCAGTGCGGCGTACTGCCCAGCGCACTGGCGAGCATCGGCACCAGCATCACCCAGGCCCAGACCGCGAATCCCGCCAGGATCCCGATGCTGGCGGCAATCGCCGGCGTCTGCGGACGCCATACCGCGAACACCAGCGCCGGGGCCAGGGTGGCCAGCGCCGAGAACGACACCGCGCCGACGTCGGCCAGCGCCTCATTGCCGCTGAGCAACCGGCTGTAGCCCCAGCCCAGCAGCATCAGCAGCAGGATCCCGACCCGCCGCAGCCGCAGCAGGTCGCCGCTGCGGTCGCCGCCCTGCGCGCGCGCCCAGGACCCGCGCAGCAGGCCCGGGGCGAACCAGTGGTTGCCGATCATCAGGCTCAACGTGAGCGTGCTCACGATCACCATGCCGGTGGCCGCGCTGAGCCCGCCCAGGAACACCAGCAGGGCCAACCCGGCATGCCCCTGCGCCAGCGGCAATGCCAGCGCGTACATGTCGGTGGGCACGCTATCGCCCAGCAGCGCCGCGCCCGCGCGCGCCAGCGCCAGGGTGGGCAGCGCGATCAGCAGCAGGTACAGCGGGAACTGCCAGCGCGCGGTGCGCACGTCGGCCTCGTCGCGGCATTCCACCACCCCGACGTGGAACTGGTGCGGCATCACGAACATCGCCAGCGCGCCCAGGATCACCAGCGGCATGAACCCCCCGGCCGCCGCGGGCGGCGCCGGCGGCGAAAGCTCCGGCAGGCCGCGCAGGCCGAACCAGACGAACCCGCCCAGTGCCAGCATGGCCACCAGCTTGAACAGCGATTCGAACGCCAGCGCCAGCACCAGCCCGCGGTTGTGCCCGGCGGCGCTGACCCGGCGGGTGCCGAACAGGATCGCGAACGCCGCCATCGCCAGCGCCACGTACAGCGCGCCGTCGCGCCACGCCGGCGGCGCGCCGGCGTCCGCGCTGGCGATGCCGGAGGTGAGCGTGGCCAGGCTCATGGTGATCGCCTGCAGCTGCAGGGCGATGTAGGGGATCAGGCCGAGCACCGCGACCAGGGTCACCACCGCGGCCAGCCACGCGTCCTTGCCCAGCCGGGTGGCGATCAGGTCGGCCAGCGAGGTGGCGTTGCTCGCGCGCGCCAGCCGCGCCAGGTGCGCCATGAAGGCGATCGCCAGCACGTAGAACAGGATCGCGCCGACGAACGTGGGCGGCAGCGGCCAGCCATAGCGGGCGGCCTGGGTGACCGTGCCGTAGAAGGTCCATGAGGTGCAGTGCACCGCCAGCGACAGCGCATAGACGTGCCGCCAGTGGCGGGCGAACACCCCCGGATGGCGCTCCGCGTACAGGCCGGTGCCGAACAGCAGGCCCAGCCACAGCAGCGCGGCGGCCACCACCGCAGCGACGCTCAGCATGGCGCCGCCTTCAGGCAGGTATGGGGACGCGGGACATCATCGAGGCGCATTCGCGGCGAGGATAGCGCGACGGCGGGCTTGCGCCCGCCGTCACGGCGTACCAACCAGAAGGGGCGTGGATCAGAAGTTGTAGCGCACCGAGGCGTACCAGTTGCGCGGCAGCCCGTAGTAGGCGGTCTGGATGTTGGCCACGCTGGCGAACTCCTGGCCGTCGATCATGTAGCGCTTGTCGGTCAGGTTGCGCACGCCTACCCGCACCTGCCACTTGTACTCGGACGAATCCCACACCCCGTACACGCCAACCACGGTGTAGGCCGGCTGGCTCAGCACGTCGCGATTGTCCACCGACAGCCAGGTGCGGGTGCGGTAGGACACGTCGCCCCCAAAGCTGAGCATGCCGCCGGTGGCCAGCGGAATCGCGTGGTTCACCGCGATCCGGCTGGTGAAGCGCGGCGAGAACGGCACGTGCGCATGGCTGACATTGGGGTCGTAGCCGGGGTAGCTGGGATCCAGCCGGAAATCGTCGAAGCGGTCGTACTTGGCATCCAGCCAGCTCATCTGGCCGGTGACGGTGGTGCGCTCGCCGAGCATCGCGCTGCCCTCCAGCTCCAGGCCCTGGATGCTCAGCGCGGCCGCGTTGAGCACCGGGAACGTGCTCACATCCTGCGAGACACGCGCCTGGAAGTCCTTGTAGCGGCTGGTGAACGCGGTGATGCCACCGCGCAGGCGATGGTCCGCGGACTCCATCTTCAACCCGGTCTCGTAGGTCCACACGTATTCCGGGTCATACTTGGCATGGGCCACGTCATACGGGGTATTGGCGCGCCCGTTGAAACCGCCGGACTTGAAGCCGCGGTTGGCCGAGGCGTACCACATCAGGCCCGCGCTGATCTTCTTCTGCAGGCTGACCGACGGGGTCACCGCGGTCCAGCTGGCGCCGGTGCGCGGGAACGGCACGGTGCCGTTGAGCCCGGTGAACGGCGCGCCCCAAAAGGTGCTGGTGGTGCGCTGGTAGTCCTTGTGGTCGCGGGTCCAGCGGACGCCGGCAGACAGCGTCCAGCTCGGCACGAACTCCCAGCTGGCATGCGCGAAGGCGGCCGTGCTGGTGGTGGTGAGGTCATCGGCAATCGTGCGCAGGAAGCTCACCCGGTTGCCGGCCACCGCGTACAGGTCGCTGGCGTAGGCCTCCTGGTAGGACGGCACGTGCTCGCGCATCCAGTATGCGCCGAAGATGGCGCACAGGTTGCCGCCATTGTCGAACTGCAGCTGCAGCTCCTGGCTCTTCTGGCTCTGGTCGATGGCCACCAGTACGTCGCCCAGCTCCCATTTCGATGCGTCGATGTCGATGAACGAATGGGTCTTGAGCTTGCGGTAGGCGGTGATGCTCTTGAGCAGCCAGGCCTGCGAGAGGTTCCACTGCATGCTCAGGCTGGCGCCCTGGTGGGTCATCTGCTGGCCCTTGCCCGGCGCGAACGACGTCTGCGCGGAATAGTTCCACTCGCCGGCCTCGCCTGGCTGCAGCACCACCGGCCCGAACACCACGTCGGTGCGAATCAGGTTGGCCATCGGCCGGCCCATGGTCAGCGCCGCGTCCTGCTTGGTGTAGTCCAGCGACAGCATCGCCTCGAACGTCTCGCTGGGCCTGAAACCCAGCTTGGCGCGCACGCTGCGGGTGTCGTCGTCGTTGAAGTTATGGCCGCCGGCGCGGTTCTTCACATAGCCGCCGTTGGTGATCCAGGCGCCCGCGATACTGCCGGCCACACTGTCGGAAAGCTTGCCGCCGGCATAGAAGCGCGCCTCGGCGCGGTCGTAATCGCCATAGGTCAGCTCGGCGGCGCCGCCTTCGTACGCGAACGGGTCCTTGGTGGTCAGCTTGACCGCGCCGCCGGTGGAGTTCTTGCCGTACAGGGTGCCCTGCGGCCCGCGCAGCACTTCCACGTCGGCGATGTCGAACAGCGAGAACAACGCGCCGTTGATGCGCGAGTAGTACACGTCGTCCACGTACATGCCCACGCCCGGGTCGAACGTCTGCAGCGCGTCCGGCTGGCCGATGCCGCGGATGAACACGTTGACGCTGTTGGCCGAGCCGCGGCCCTGCACGATGTTCATGTTGGGCACCGCGCCCTGCAGGCCATCGACGTTGCTGGCCTGCAGGTCCTTGAGCTGGTCCTCGCCGAACGCGCTGACCGCGACCGGCACGTCCTGGATGGACTCGGCGCGGCGACGGGCGGTGACGGTGACGGTGTCCAGGGTCTTGGCCGCCTGCTCGCCTTCCTTCGCCTTCGGCGCCTCCTGCGCCAGCGCCGGCGCCCCGACCAGCAGCGACACGGCCAGCGCGCCGTGGATCGCCATGCTCAACTGCTTGCGTTTCATCTCTCCCCTCCGGGTATGCGGGCGGCACGATTACCACCAATGACGGGCACGGTAAGCGCCACCGCCCGCCGGCGGCATTGGACGTTCGGACAATGGGCCGCCCCGCCCCGGGCCCGGACACTCGCAGCCCTGCATCCGTCGCCGGGAATGGGCATGTCGTTTCTGATCGTGTTGGCCGCGCTGTGCTTTTTGATGTTGGTGGCCTACCGCGGCTACAGCGTCATCCTGTTCGCACCGGTGGCCGCGCTCGGCG
>CAYYAT010000131.1:0-5662 GCA_964469595.1 uncultured Thermomonas sp. | reverse complement strand
GTCGCGCGCGATGCGCGCATGCGCGACCTGCACGCGCAGTACCCGCAATACGGGTTCGACCGCCACAAGGGCTATCCCAGCCCGCTGCACCTCGACACCCTGCGCCGCTTCGGCCCCTGCCCCGCGCACCGCCGCAGCTTCGCGCCTGTGCGCGCCGCCCTGGCGGCGACGCCGGTGCAGGGCGCGCTGCCCGGATTCGCATCGCCGGGCTGACGGACGCGCCCATCGCGCCTGTCAAGCCTTGCCCGCTCCGCCCCCGCGGCCTACCCTGCCGGTTCCATACGCGATGCCGCGATGCCCGCACGCTTCGTCCACCTGCACCTGCACACCGAGTTCTCGCTCGCGGATTCCACCATCCGCGTGCCCGAGAAGCCTGACTATGCGCGGCCGGAGAAGGCCGGGGACCGCCCCAATCTGTTGAGCCGGGCGCTGGAACTACGGCTTCCGGCATTGGCGGTCACCGACCGCAACAACCTGTTCGCGCTGGTGAAGTTCTACAAGGCGGCCGAGAGCGTGGGCATCAAGCCGATCGCCGGCGCTGACGTGCTGGTGGCCGACGGCGGCGATGCGCCCTCGCTGCTCACCCTGCTCTGCCGCGACCGGACCGGCTACCTGAGCCTGTCGCGCCTGCTCAGCCGCGCCTGGCTGGAGGGCCAGCGCGGCGACTGCGTGGCGATCGAGCCGGAGTGGCTGCGCGACGACCACGCCGGGCTGTTCGCGATCGCTGGCCGCCAGAGCCTGGCCGGACGGCTCGCGACGGGCGGTCGCCACGACATCGCCGAGGCCCAGCTGGCGGCGCTGCGGAAAGTGTTCGGCGAGGACCTGCATCTGGAGCTGACCCGCACTGGCCGCGACGGCGAGGAGGCGTTCAACCGCTTCGCCCTGCACGCCGCCGGCAAGCTCGGGCTGCCGGTGGTGGCCAGCAACGACGTGCGCTTCCTGGATGCCGCCGGCTTCGAGGCGCACGAGGCGCGCGTGTGCATCGCCAGCGGCCGTACCCTGGACGACCCGCGCCGCCCGCGCGAGTACGGCCGCGAGCAGTATCTGAAGTCGGCCGAGGAGATGGCCGTGCTGTTCGAGGACGTGCCCGACGCGCTGGACAACACGGTGGCGCTGGCCCAGCGCTGCAACATGCAGCTGCAGTTGGGCACCTACTTCCTGCCGGCCTATCCGGTGCCGTCCGACGAGACGCTGGACAGCTGGATCCGCAGCCAGGCGCGCGCCGGGCTGGACGCGCGATTGCAAAAGAACCCGCTGGCGCCCGGCAAGACGCGCGAGGACTACGACGCGCGGCTGGAATTCGAGCTGGACACCATCTGCAAGATGGGCTTCCCCGGCTACTTCCTGATCGTGGCCGACTTCATCCAGTGGGGGAAGCAGCAGGGCATCCCGATCGGTCCCGGCCGCGGCTCCGGCGCCGGCTCGCTGGTGGCCTGGGCGCTGCAGATCACCGACCTCGACCCGCTGCCGTACAACCTGCTGTTCGAGCGCTTCCTCAACCCGGAACGCGTGTCGATGCCCGACTTCGACATCGACTTCTGCATGGACCGCCGCGACGAGGTGATCGACTACGTCGCGCGCAAGTACGGCCGCGAGCGGGTCAGCCAGATCATCACCTACGGCACCATGGCCGCCAAGGCGGTGGTGCGCGATTCCGGGCGCGTGCTCGGCTTCCCGTACGGCCTGGTCGACGGCGTGTCCAAGCTGATCCCCAACATCCTGGGCATCGGCCTGAAGGACGCGCTGGGCAAGGGCAAGGAAGGGCCGGATTCGGAAATGGCCTCGGCCGAGCTGATCCAGCGCTACCAGAACGAAGACGACGTCCGCGACCTGATCGATCTGGCGCTGCAGCTGGAAGACCTGACCCGCAACGCCGGCAAGCACGCCGGTGGCGTGGTGATCGGGCCCGAGCCGCTGTCCGAGTTCTGCCCGCTGTACGCCGAACACGACGAAGGCAGCCTGGGCAAGAACCCGGTCACCCAGTTCGACAAGAACGACGTGGAGGAAGTGGGCCTGGTGAAGTTCGACTTCCTCGGCCTGCGCACGCTGACCATCATCGACTGGGCGGTGAAGGCGATCAACAAGCGCCATGCGCGCGCCGGCATCCCGCCGGTGGACATCGCCGCGATCCCGCTCGACGACGCGCCCACCTACAAGGACATCTTCGCCAACGGCAACACCGGCGCGGTGTTCCAGTTCGAATCCTCGGGCATGCGCCGGCTGCTGAAGGACGCGCGCCCGGACCGCTTTGAGGACCTGATCGCGCTGGTGTCGCTGTACCGCCCCGGCCCGATGGACCTGATTCCCTCGTTCAACGCGCGCAAGCACGGCCAGGAAGAGATCATCTATCCCGATCCGCGCACCGAAGCCATCCTCAAGGACACCTACGGCATCATGGTGTACCAGGAGCAGGTGATGCAGATGGCGCAGATCGTCGGCGGCTACTCGCTGGGCGGCGCCGACCTGCTGCGCCGCGCGATGGGCAAGAAGATCCCGGCCGAGATGGCCAAGCACCGCGAGATGTTCCGCGAGGGCGCGGCCAGGAACGGGGTCGATGCCGCCAAGGCCGACGAGATCTTCGACTTGATGGAGAAGTTCGCCGGCTACGGCTTCAACAAATCGCACGCCGCCGCCTACTCGCTGGTCGCCTACCAGACCGCGTGGCTGAAGAAGCACTACCCGGCCGAGTTCATGGCGGCCACCCTGTCCTCGGACATGGACAAGACCGAGAAGGTGGTGGGCTTCCTCGACGAGGCGCGCGCGCTCGGCCTGAGCGTGCTGCCGCCGGACGTGAACCAATCCGGCTTCATGTTCGTCGCCACCGACCCGCGCACCATCCGCTACGGCCTCGGCGCGGTGAAGGGCGTCGGCCAGGGCGTGTGCGAGGCGATCGTGAAGGCGCGAGAGGACGGCGGCGCATTCCGCGACCTGCTCGATTTCTGCCAGCGCGTATCCGCCGCCGGCCTCAACAAGCGCACGCTGGAGGCGCTGATCCACGCCGGCGCGATGGATGCGCTGGCGGTCAACCGCGCCTCGCTGATGCTGCAGCTGCCGGAGGCAATGAGGGCCACCGAGCAGATGGCGAAGAACCGCGAGGCTGGCATGTTCGACATGTTCGGCGGCGGTGGCGGCGGCAGCGAGATCCGGGTGGAACTGCCGGAAACCAGCGAATGGCCGCTGGCGCAGCGCCTGCAGGGCGAGCGCGACACGCTGGGCTTCTACCTCAGCGGGCATCCGATGGACCCGTACCGCGAGGACGTGCAGAAGCTGGTCGGGCACGACCTGTCGGCGCTGGAGGCACTCTGGGACGCCGGCTCCCGCGGCAACCGGCCGCAGGAAGGCCGCAGCTGGCGGCCGCTGGTACAGACGGTGGTGGCCGGCCAGGTGATCGGCATGCGCAAGCGCGGCGATTCCCAGGCCTTCGTGCAGCTGGAGGACGGGCGCGGCCGAATCGAGTGCGGCTTCTTCGGCGAGCAGTGGACCCAGTTTGCACCACTGCTCACCCGCGACCGCATCCTGGTGGTGGAAGGCGGCCTGCGCGAGGACGAATTCAACGGCGGCTTCTCGCTGCGCGCCACCCGCTGCTGGGACTTCGCGCAGATTTGCCAGCAGCAGGCGCAGCGCATCGCCATCCGCCTGGACCTGCGCGTGGCGGACGCGCTGCCGCGGCTGGAGGAGATGCTGAAGCGGCATGCCGGGCCGACCCCGGTACTGCTGGAAGCCACCACTGCGGCTGGCGTCGGCCGCCTGCTGCTCAACGGCGGGCGCGGCCTGCGGCTGGAGCCGGACCTGCCCGGCCTGCTGCGCAGCCTGCCCGGCGTGAACGCGGTCAACGTGCAGCTGGCGCGGCCCTGGGCAACCGCCTGACCCACCCCACCGTCCGGCTCGGTACGGTGCCCCGGCTGCGCTAAACTTCGCCGGATGAACCCGAATTACCTCGACTTCGAGCAGCCGATCGCCGACCTGGAAGCCAAGATCCAGGAGCTGCGGCAGGCCAGCACCGGCCCGGCGCTCAACATCGACGCCGAAGTGCGCGCGCTGCAGGAAAAGCTGCGCAAGCGCACCGCGACGATCTTCCGCGACCTGACCCCGTGGCAGGTCTCGCAGCTCTCCCGCCATCCGCAGCGGCCCTACACGCTGGACTACCTGAAGGTGATCTGCGAGGAGTTCCAGGAACTGGCCGGCGACCGCGCGTTCGCGGATGACAATGCCATCGTCGGCGGCCTGGCCCGCATCGCCGGCCGCGCGGTGGTGGTGGTCGGGCACGAGAAGGGCCGCGACACCAAGTCCAAGGTCAAGCGCAACTTCGGCATGCCCAAGCCCGAGGGCTACCGCAAGGCGCTGCGCCTGTTCAAGCTGGCCGAACGCTTCGGCCTGCCCATTCTCACCTTCATCGACACCCCCGGCGCGTGGCCCGGCATCGATGCCGAGGAGCGCGGCCAGTCCGAGGCCATCGCCCGCAACCTGCTGGAGATGGCCGAGCTGCGCGTGCCGATCGTGTGCACCGTGATCGGCGAAGGCGGCAGCGGCGGCGCACTGGCAATCGGCGTCGGCGACCGCACCCTGATGCTGGAGTACAGCACCTACTCGGTGATTAGCCCGGAAGGCTGCGCCTCGATCCTGTGGCGCGATGCGACCAAGGCCAAGGAAGCCGCCGAGCAGCTGGGCATGACCGCCAGGCGCCTGCACGGGCTGGGCCTGGTGGACAAGGTGGTGCGCGAACCGATCGGCGGCGCCCACCGCAACCCGGTGCAGATGGCCAGGCGCCTCAAGGCGGTGCTGCTGAACGAGCTCGACGCGCTGCACGCGGTGCCGATGGAGACCCTGCTGGAACAGCGCTACCGCCGCCTGCGCGGCTACGGCGCCTACGAGATCCACGCCGCCTGAGCGGCAGGATTGGCTGCGCCGCCGTTCTAGCCGGCTGGCCTGCGTGAGCAGCCCGCGCCCCTGACGGCATCGCGCGTCGCCGCGGATACGCCCCGCCAGCGGCTTTTGCTAGATTCCCCGGGCCGGCAATCCGCCGGCATTGGGGAATAAAACATGATCATCAAGCGAATCGACGTGCTGTCGGCCGGCAAGATCGCGGCCATCATCGCGGCTGCGTTCGGCCTGCTGGCCGGCGTGGTGTTTTTCCTGTTCGGCAGCCTGCTGGGCGCGCTGCTCGGCAACGCGCTGGGCCATGGGGGCGGCGGCGCGATGGCAGGCGGGTTCCTGGGCATCATCATGCTGCCGATCCTGTACGGCATCTTCGGCTTCATCGGCGGCGTGATCCAGGCCTTCGTGTACAACATCGCCGCCGGGATCGTCGGCGGCATCCGGATCGAGACCGAGTGATCCCCACGGCCCCGCGCCCCGGCGCGGGCGCGGGGCCTTCGATGGAGCACCCGACCGCCATGTCCCTCGCGCTGCCGGCACCGCCCCGGGATGGCCCGCTGCTGGTGGGCTTCAGCGGCGGCATGGATTCGAGCGTGCTGCTGCACCACCTGGCGTCACTGCCGGCACTGCGCACGCGTGGCCTGCGCGCGCTGCACGTCCACCACGGCCTGCATCCCGAGGCCGACGCCTGGGCGGCGCATTGCCGAACGGTCTGCGCCGGGCTCGGGGTGCCGCTGCAGGTCGTGCACGTGGCGGTGGACCCGGGCTCCGGCCTCGGCCGCGAAGG
>CAYYAT010000130.1:0-5684 GCA_964469595.1 uncultured Thermomonas sp. | reverse complement strand
GCCGCCGCAAGCCGGGTTGCCGGGCGCGGCGCGCGCAGCGATGCCGCCACGCCCGGTGCCTGCCCGTCCCTGTTTCGCCCGTTCCTGCAGACGCCCCGCGCCCCCGCGCCGGGGCGTCGTGTTTTTGTGCGCCGGCCCGCGCCGGCCGTGCAGAACCGTCGATCGCCCTGGGCGAGCGGCGGCGTTTCCCGGCAGCCGTCGGGCTGCCGTTCCCCCGCCATGCCCGCGCGCGACGGCCGGGCGTGGCCCATGTCGAGTCAGGAGGTTTCCATGTTCGAAGCTCAACCGCAGGCGGAAATCGAGGCATTGATGAAGGCCAATACCGAGTTCCGGCAGCTGTACTACCGGCACCGTGAACTGGATCGCCAGGTACTGGACGCGGAACTGGGCGTGCTGCCGATCGACGACACCACCCTGGGCCAGATGAAGCGCGAGAAGCTTGCGGCCAAGCAGCGACTGCTGCAGATGTACGAACGCGCGCACTGAGCGCGCAGGCAAGGACGCGTTCCCGGCCCGCGTTGGCCGGGAACGCGCCACCCGGGCCAGACGGGAGCCGCTGCTAGAATCCGGGCCTGCTCCGCACGCAGGCGCCCCATGGCCATCCACGATTCCGTCCTCGATTTGATCGGCGAGACCCCGATCGTCCGCGTCCGCCGTCTCGAGACCGGCCCCTGCACGCTGTACCTGAAGCTGGAAAGCCAGAACCCGGGCGGTTCGATCAAGGACCGGATCGGCATGGCCATGATCGAGGCCGCCGAAAAGCGCGGCGACATCCGGCCGGGCGCGACCCTGGTCGAAGGCACCGCCGGAAACACCGGCATCGGCCTGGCGCTGGCGGCGCAGCAGAAGGGCTACAGGCTGATCCTGGTCGTGCCCGACAAGATGTCGCGCGAGAAGATCTTCAACCTCAAGGCGATGGGCGCGCAGGTGGTGCTGACCCGCAGCGACGTCGCCAAGGGCCATCCCGACTACTACCAGGACCTGGCCGCGCGGATCGCCGCCGAGACGCCGGGCGCCTACTTCATCAACCAGTTCGGCAATCCCGACAACCCGGCCGCGCACGAGTTCGGCACTGGCCCCGAGATCCTGCGCCAGATGGCCGAGGTCGGCGGGCTGGATGCCATCGTGTTCGGCTGTGGCAGCTCCGGCACCATGACCGGGCTGTCGCGCTGCTTCGCCCAGCACTCGCCGCACACCGAACTGGTGCTGGCCGACCCGGTGGGCTCGATCCTCGAGGAATACATCAACCGCGGCACCCTCAGCGACAAGTCGGGCAGCTGGATGGTGGAGGGCATCGGCGAGGATTTCCTGCCGCCGATCTCCGACTTCACCCGGGTCAAGAAGGCCTATGCGGTGAGCGACAAGGACAGCTTCCTGGCCGCGCGCGAACTGCTGGAGAAGGAAGGGGTGCTGGGCGGTTCGTCCAGCGGCACCCTGGTCGCCGCCGCGCTGCGCTACTGCCGCGAGCAGACCACGCCGAAGAACGTGCTCACCTTCATCTGCGACACCGGCAATCGCTACCTGTCGAAGATGTACAACGACTACTGGATGCTGGACAACGGCTTTCTGGCGCGCGCGCAGCACGGCGACCTGCGCGATCTGATCCTGCGCCCGTTCGCGCAGCGCGACACCATCGTGGTCGGCCCGCACGACCTGCTGCTCACCGCCTGGCAGCGCATGAAGCTGTACGACGTCAGCCAGCTGCCGGTGCTTCAGGGCGAGCGCATCGTCGGTATCGTGGATGAGTCCGATTTGCTGCTGCACGTGTATGGCGAGGAGGCGCGCTTCCGCGACCCGGTGGCCAGCGCGATGGTCAGCAAGCTGGACCTGGTCGACGTGCGCGCGCCGGTGGAGGCACTGCTGCCGGTGTTCGACCGCGGGCATGTGGCGATCGTGGTGGACGGCGAGAAGTTCCTCGGCCTGATCACCCGCATCGACCTGCTCAACTACCTGCGCCGCCGGGTGCAGTAAGCCCGGCGCGCCGCGCGCGATCCTCTTTTTTCACCAGGCATACGTGGATCCTTCATGACCAGCCAGCACGACCTCGCCCTCGGCACCTTGGCCATCCACGGCGGGCAGCACCCGGACCCGTCCACCGGCGCGGTGATGCCGCCGATCTACGCCACCAGCACCTATGCGCAGTCCAGCCCGGGCGTGCACCAGGGCTTCGAGTACTCGCGCACCCACAACCCCACGCGCTTCGCCTACGAGCGCTGCGTGGCGGCGCTGGAGGGCGGCCGCCACGGCTTTGCCTTCGCCTCCGGGCTGGCGGCCCTGGCCACGCTGCTGGAGCTGCTCGATCACGGCGACCACGTGATCGCGATGGACGATCTCTACGGCGGCAGCTACCGCCTGTTCGAGCGCGTGCGCCGGCGCAGCGCCGGCCTTCACTTCAGCTATGTCGATCTCACCGATGCCGAGGCGCTGGCGGCGGCGATCACGCCGAAGACGAAGCTGGTGTGGATCGAGACGCCCACCAACCCGCTGCTGAAGATCGTGGACATCGCCGCGATCGCGGCCATCGCCAAGGCGCACGGGCTGCTGGTCGCGGTCGACAACACCTTCGCCTCGCCGATCCTGCAGCGGCCGCTGGCGCTCGGCGCGGACATCGTCATGCACTCGGCCACCAAATACCTCAACGGCCATTCCGACATGGTCGGCGGCATGCTGGTGGTCGGCGACGACGCCGGGCTGGCCGAACGGCTGGCCTTCCTGCAGAACTCGGTCGGCGCGGTGCAGGGGCCGTTCGACAGCTTCCTCGCCCTGCGCGGTCTGAAGACCCTGCACCTGCGCATGCGCGCGCATTGCGACAATGCGCTGGCGCTGGCGCAGTGGCTGCAGACGCACGCGGCGGTCGCGGAGGTGATCTATCCCGGCCTGCCGTCGCATCCGCACCATGCGCTGGCCGCGCGCCAGATGGCCGGCTTCGGCGGCATGCTCTCGATCCGCCTGAAGGGCGGCTTCGAGGCCGCCAAGCGGTTCTGCGAGCGCCTGGAACTGTTCACCCTGGCCGAGTCGCTGGGCGGCGTCGAATCGCTGGTGAACCATCCCGCGCTGATGACCCACGCCTCGATCCCGCCCGACCGCCGCGCCCAGCTGGGCATCGGCGACGAGCTGGTGCGGCTGAGCGTCGGGGTCGAGGATGCTGCCGACCTGCGCGCCGATCTGGCGCAGGCGCTGGCCGGATGAGCGCGCCCGGGGCCGGCGCATGCGCGATGGGCTGAAGCGGCTGCTGCCGGTGCGCGCCGATCAGCGCACGCTGGCATGGGAGTTGATCCGGCGCGAGCTGGCCGGCAAATACCGCGGCACCGGCCTGGGCGCGCTGTGGGCGCTGGCCACGCCGCTGCTGATGTTGCTGGTGTACACCCTGGCCTTCGGCCACCTGGCCCGCGGCCAGTGGCCGGGGCTGCACGCTGTGGGTATTTGCGGGGCTTGCGGTGCACGCGGCGTTCGCCGAATGCCTGGCGCGCGCGCCCACGCTGGTGACCGCGCAGCCCAACTATGTCACCCGGGTGCGCTTTCCGCTCGCGCTGCTGGCCTGGCCGGTGCTGGCCTCGGCGCTGTTCCATCTGGCGATGAACCTGCTGGTGCTGATGCTGGCGCTCGCGCTGCGGCGCGGCAGCCTGCCGCCCACCCTGCTGGCGCTGCCGCTGGTGCTGCTGCCGCTGCTGCCGCTGCTGCTGGGCCTGCTGTGGAGCCTGGGCGCGCTCGGCGTGTATCTGCGCGATCTCGGCCAGCTAGTGGCGCCGCTGGCCACCGCCGCGCTGCTGCTGTCGTCGGCGCTGGTGCCGCCTGCGGCGGTGCCGGCCGGCTGGCGCTGGCTGTTCCTGGTGAATCCGCTCACCACCCTCATCGACCAGCTGCGGCGCGTGCTGTTCCTCGGGCTGTGGCCGCAGTGGCCGCAGCTGGCAGGGTATGCGCTGCTGGCGCTGCTGTTCGCGCTGCTGGCGCGGGCCCTGTTCCGGCGCCTGCAGGGGGGGTTTGCCGATGTCCTGTGAGTGGGCGATCGCCGCGCACGGCATCGGCAAGCGCTATGCCGCCTATGCCAAGCCCTGGCAGCGCCTGCTCGAATTGCTGGACGGGCGCGCGCGCGGGCAGGCGTTCTGGGCGCTGCGCGATCTGGACCTGCAAGTGCAGCGCGGCGAGTCGGTGGGCATCATTGGCCGCAATGGGTCCGGCAAATCCACCCTGCTGCAGCTGCTGGCCGGCACGCTGCCGCCGACCACCGGCACGCTGCAGGTGCAGGGCCGGGTGGCGGCGCTGCTGGAGCTGGGCAGCGGTTTCAATCCGGAGTTCACCGGGGTCGAGAACGTGATGCTCAACGCCGCGCTGCACGGCCTGAGCCGCGCCCAGATCGAGCAGCGCCTGCCCGACATCCTGGCGTTCGCCGACATCGGCGCGTTCGCGCAGCAGCCGGTGCGCACCTATTCCAGCGGCATGCTGGTGCGGCTGGCGTTCGCGGTGCTGGCGCACGTGGATGCCGACATCCTGCTGATCGACGAGGCGCTGGCCGTGGGCGACGTGTTCTTCGCCCAGAAGTGCATGCGCTTTCTGCGCGAGTTCCAGCAGCGCGGCACGCTGCTGCTGGTCAGCCACGACACCGCGGCGGTCAACGCGCTGTGCGCGCGCGCGCTGTGGCTGGAGCAGGGGCGGCTGCGCATGGACGGGCCGGCGCGCGCGGTCGGGGAGGCCTATCTGGAATCGCAGATCGCCGCGCGCGAGGGGGCGCCGGAGGACCGCCCGCGGCTGGCGGTGACCAGTGCGCATGTCGCGCTCGAGCGCGACGTGCGCGAGGATCTCCTGCTGCGCAGCGCGCTGCGCAACGACATCCAGGTGCCGGTGTTCGACCCGGCGCGCGATGTCGGCTTCGGCGAGGGCAGCGCGCGCCTGTGCGACGTCGCCCTGCGCGATGCGCAGGGCCGGCGTCTGGCCACCGTGGTGGGCGGCGAGCTGGTGACCCTGGACATCGTAGCGGAAGCGCTGGCTCCGCTGCCGTCGCCAATCGTCGGCTTCTACCTCAAGGATCGCCTGGGCCAGCTGCTGTTCGGCGACAACACCTATCTCACCACCGCCGAAGCGCCGCTGCACGTACCGGCCGGTGCCCGCTACCGCGCGCGCTTCACCTTCCGCATGCCGCGCCTGCAGGCCGGCGAGTACATGTTCGCGATCGGCCTCTCGCGCGGCACCCAGGCCGAACACATCGTGCAGTACTGGTCGCACGCGGCGCTGGCGCTGCACGCCGAGGGGCAGGGCCTGCCGACCGGCATGCTCGGCTTGCCGATGCTGGACATCGCGCTGGACGTGCCCGATGGGTGAGGGCCGACCGCTACCGCTGGACCTGCCGGCTCCGGCGGGCGGCCTGCATGCGGGCGGCTGGTACCGTCTGCAGATGCGGCTGCACGCAGCGTCCGTGGCTGGCCTGCGGCCGTGCCTGCTGGTCGAGGACGCGGGGACGCCGTGCGCGGACGAAGCCTGCGTGAGCCTGCCGCCGGTGGCGCGGGATGGCCGCCTGTGCGCCTTGGTCCGGCTGCGGATGGACACCGATGCGCTGCGCCTGGGCGTCCCCGAACGTGCGGATGCCGGCGTGCGTGCGCAAGTGCGGATGCGCCGGATCGGCAAGATCCGCGCGCTGGTGGCGATGCTGGCGGATCTCGCCCGCCAGGCCGGCCCCGGCGCGGCGCTGG
>CAYYAT010000129.1:0-5715 GCA_964469595.1 uncultured Thermomonas sp. | reverse complement strand
GGCGCGGGCGGAAGCCCGGCAGCGCCTCGGCCAGTGCGGCCTGTTCGCCGAGCGCCTCGCAGGTGGCGCGGGCCAGCCGCGACTCCGTTGCGGTCACGGCCCGGTCACGGCGTGGGCTGCGCCGGGCTTGGCGCAGCGGGCGCGGGCGCGGGTGGCGGGGGCTTGGCCGGATCGCCACCGCCGAAGAAATGCCGGATGGCCTCGCCGGCGCGCTGCAGCATGTTGCCGCCGGGCTCCTCGGCGGGCGCGACGATCGGATTGCCGAATTCGTCCAGCTCTACCGGCGGCGCGTACTGGCAGGGCTGATAGGCCGGCGCGTGCCCGACCACGAACGGGAACCGGCGCGCGCCCGGGCAATCCTCGTCGGTGCTCTGCCCGTCCAGCACCCAACGCCATTCGATGCCGTCGGACGACAGCCGCAGCGGCGCGCTGGGCAGGCGCCGGAACACCTCCGACCACACCCGCATGCCGCCGGTGGCGCCGTACAGGCCGGTGGGCTGGTTCTGGTCGTTGCCCACCCACACCACCAGCAGGTGGTCGCCGGTGTAGCCGGCGAACCAGCTGTCGCGGCTGTCGTTGCTGGTACCGGTCTTGCCGGCCGGGGCCAGATGGCCCAGCCCCTGCGCCAGCAGCGCGCGCGCCGTGCCCGCGGTCACCACGTACTGCAGGGCATTGCCGACCAGGCGCGCGGCCACCGCGTCGCCCTTCTGCGCCGGCGGGGCGTCCTTGTCGTAGCGCTTGAGCGCGCGGCCCTGCGCATCCAGCACCCCGCGCACCGCGTGCAGCGGCTGAATCTGGCCGCCGGACGCCAGGAACTGGTAGAGCTGTGCCATCGCGTACGGGCTCTGGTCCACCGCGCCCAGGATCAGCGAGGGCTGCGGCTCGGCCTCGATCCCCGCCAGCGCGCGCAGCAGGGTGGCCAGCCGCGGCAGGCCCACCGCCATTCCCAGCCGCACCGTGGCCTGGTTGTAGCTCTGCGCCAGCGCGTCCATCAGGGTGACATCGCCGTGGCTGCGTCCGTCGGAATTGCCCGGCGTCCAGCGCCGGCCGCCGCCCAGGCCCACCGTCACCGGGGCATCGCTGAGGGTGCTGGCCAGCGACCACTGCGCCGGCTGCGCCAGCGCCAGCAGGTAGACGAACGGCTTCAGCAGCGAGCCCACCGGCCGCCGCGCGTCCACCGCGCGGTTGAAGCCGGGCTCGGTGTACTGCCGGCTGCCGACCACCGCCAGCACGTCGCCGTCGTGCACGTCGGTCATCACCAGCCCGGCCTGCAGCGACGGGCGGCCGCGCGTTTGCAGTGCGTCCAGGGTGCGCGCCACCGCGCCCTCGGCATAGCCCTGCGCGGACGGCGACATCCCGGTCATCACGCTCAGCCCGGCGCCGGAAATGGAATCGGCCGGGTAGTCGCGGGCCAGTTGCTTGCGCACCAGATCGACATACGCCGGATAGCGGTTGGCGGCCAGATTGCCGGCGTCGCGGGTGACCCCCAGCGGCGCCTGCAGCGCGCGCCGGTATTCGGCCTCGCTGATCAGGCCGGTTTCACGCATCTGCGCGAGCACGACGTTGCGCCGCTGCAGCGCGCGCTCCGGATTGCGCCGCGGGTTGTACCAGGACGGCCCCTTGACCATCCCGATCATCAGCGCGATCTGCTCGGTGGAGAGGTCTTTCAGATCGCGCCCGAACCAGAACTCCGAGGCCGCGGCAACCCCGCGGATCGACTGCGCCCCGCGCTGGCCGAGGTCCACCTGGTTCAGGTAGGTCTCCAGGATGGTGCGTTTGTCGTAATGGGCCTCCAGCAGCAGCGCGAACAGGATTTCCTTGAACTTGCGGCTGAAGGTCTGCTCGCGGCCGATGCCCAGCAGCCCGCTGCGCGCCAGCTGCTGGGTCAGGGTGCTGCCGCCCTGGCGGGTATCGCTGCCGGACGTCAGGTTGACGAAGGCGGCGCGCAGCATGCCGCTGAAATCGATCCCGATGTGGTGGTTGAAATCGCGGTCCTCGACCGCCTGCAGCCCGGTCACCAGCAGCTCTGGCACTTCTTCCAACCGCACCAGCCGGCGCTCTTCCTGGTTCTGGCCGTACAGGGTGGCGATCCGCGCGGGATCCAGACGCGCGCTGCGCAGGGCCTGGCGGCGGCGCAGGTCGCGGATCGACGCTACCTGGTCGCCGGAGAGCACCACGTCCAGGACCGCAGGCGCCACCCGCCCGTCCACGTCGGCATAGCCGCGGCTGGAAATCCGCCAGCGCCCGCCGTCACGCGCATAGGTCCCCGGACGCAGGCCATCGCCCGGATGATAGGCCGCCGCCTCCAGTTCGTACTGCAGGGTCGGGGCATCCAGCGCCAACCCCTGGCGCAGCACCAGCGGGCGTGCGTACACCCGGGTCGGCAGCTGCCAGCGCAGCTGGCCGAAACGCACCCCGACCTCGTGGTTCAGGTACAGCAGATAGGGCACCAGGAACCCCAGCAGCAGGGCCGCCGCGATCAGCCCGACGACCAGCAGGCGCCGCCGCCAGGGCGAGGCCCCGGTGTCGCCAGCCGCGTCGTCGTGCAGGTCATCGTCTTCGTCGTGGATGCGGGGCATGGGCTGGGCGCGGGCGCGCGGATGCGACAATGGGGACCGTTTCGAGTCTAACCCAGCCCCTCGCGCCGGCCGCCTCCGCCGCGGTGGCCGGTCATGCAGGAGTTCAGCCGGATGCGATGGCGCGCGGATGCGCAATTCCAGTGGCGGCGGATGCTCGGCCTGGCCCGGCGCGGCTGGGCCAGCCTGCGCGCGCGCGGGCTGCGCGCCACCCTCGCCCGCCTGCGCCGGCAGTGGCAGCCGCCGCCGCGCCAGCCGCTGGCGCTGTACCTGCCGCCACCAGCGGCGTTCGCGCCGTTCGCACTGGCCACCTCCGACACCCCGCGCGCGAGTATCGTGATCCCGGTGCACGGCGGCTTCGCGCATACCCTGCGCTGCCTGCGCGCGCTGGCGGCGCATCCGCCGGCGACGCCGTTCGAGGTGATCGTGGTGGACGATGCCTCGCCGGACGACACCCTCGACAAGCTGCGCCGGATCGGCGGCCTGCGCGTGCACGCGCGCGCGGCGAACGGCGGCTTCATCGCCGCCTGCAACGACGGCGCCCGGCTCGCGCGCGGCGAGTTCCTAGTGCTGCTGAACAACGACACCGTGCCGCAGCCAGGCTGGCTGGACGCGCTGCTGGGCACCTTCGCGGCGCACCCGGACGCGGGGCTGGTCGGCGCGCGCCTGGTCTATCCGGACGGCCGTCTGCAGGAAGCCGGCGGCGTGGTGTTCGCGGATGGCTCGGCGTGGAACTACGGGCGCGGCGAGGATCCGCAGGACTGCCGTTTCACCTACGTGCGCGAGGCCGACTATGTCAGCGGCGCGGCGATCGCCCTGCCCACCGCGCTGCTGCGCCAGCTCGGCGGGCTGGATGCGCGCTATGCGCCGGCCTATTACGAGGACACCGACCTTGCCTTCGCGGTGCGCGCGGCCGGGCGGCGGGTGCTGTACCAGCCGGCTGCGACCGTGGTGCACGTGGAGGGCGCCACCGCCGGCACCGATCCCGCGGCCGGCGCGAAGGCCGCGCAGGCGCGCAATCGCGGCGTGTTCGCGGCGAAATGGGCGCAGGCACTCACCGCGCAGCCCGCGCCGGGGCAGGTGCCGACCCCGGCCCTGCTGCATGCCCGCCAGCCGCAGGTGCTGGTGATCGACGCCAATACCCCACGCCCGGATCACGACTCCGGCTCGCTGCGGATGGTCGAGTTGATGCGCCTGCTGCGCGAGGAAGGCGCGCACGTGGTGTTCTGGCCGGCCAACCGGCAGGCCGACGGCGACTACACCCGCGCCCTGCAGCAGCTGGGCGTGGAGTGCTGGCATGCGCCGTGGGCGCCGCCGCTGCCGGTCTGGCTGCGCCGCCACGGCGCGCGCTTTGCGAGCGTGCTGGCAAGCCGCCACTACGTCGCCGCCGAATGCCTGCCGCTGCTGCGCCGGCACGCGCCGCAGGCGCGGCTGCTGTTCGATACCGTGGACCTGCACTTCCTGCGCGAGGAGCGCCAGGCCCGGCAGGCCGGCGATGCCGCCGGCCTGCGCGCGGCGGAGCGCACGCGCCGGCAGGAACTGGCGCTGACGGCCGCATACGACTGCACCCTGGTCGTGAGCCCGGCCGAGCGCGCGCTGCTGGAGGCCGCAGTGCCCGGCGCGCAGATCGAGGTGCTGTCCAACCTGCATCGCGCGGCGCCGCCCGGGCCGGGATTCGGGCAGCGGCGCGACCTGCTGTTCGTTGGCGGATTCCGGCATCCGCCCAACGTGGATGCGGTGTGCTGGTTCGTGCGGGAGGTGTGGCCGCTACTGCACGCGGCCGATCCCGCCCTGCGCTTCCACTGCATCGGCGCCGAGGCGCCGCCGGCGGTGCAGGCCCTGGCCGACGTGCCCGGCGTGCAGGTCCACGGCCACGTCCCCGACCTCGCGCCGTGGCTGGCGCGCTGCCGGATCGCGGTGGCGCCGCTGCGGGTCGGTGCGGGAGTGAAGGGCAAGATCACCCAGGCCCTGATGCACGGGCTGCCGGTGGTGGCTACCCCGCTGGCCGCCGAAGGCATGCAGCTGCAGGACGGCCACGATGTCCTGCTGGCCGCGGAGGCCCCCGCCTTCGCGCAGGCGGTGCTGCGCCTGCTGCACGACGCCGCGCTGTGGCAGCGACTCGCAGCGCACGGACGCGCGCTGGCACATCGGCAGTATTCGGTGGAGGCGGCGCGCGCTCCGCTGCGTCGCCTGCTGCTGGACAGCTAGCGGCCATCGGCCGCAAGCGACCGCCAATCGGCCGCCGCCCGCCTTACCCAGGCCTTTAGCGCAGGTCCGGCCGCACCCGCTGCAGGCGCTGGGCCAGTGCGGCGATGCCGGGCACGCTGGCATCCACCTGCCGCGCATGCTCCAGCGCCTGGCGCGCGCCGGCCACGTCGCCGCCTCGCAGGCTTTCATCGCCTACCGCCAGCCCGCGCTCCGCCAGCCGCGAGACAGCCCCCGCGATCTTCTGCCAATGTGGCTCGGCCTCCGCGGGTGGTGTCCGCTGGATATGCCGGGCGTGGTAGGCCACCTGGCTCAGGCCCTTGGTAGTTTCCCGGTCGCGCTGAACTCGCTCAGAAAACTCGGCGGCGAACTGCCGGATGCGCTCCATGGCGTTGTCGCGCAGCGCCAGCGCCTGACACTCGCGCGCGGCATCACCCATGGCCTGCGTCGCGGCACGCACATCCGGATCGTTCGGCGCCAGCGCGCGCGCGGCACGCAGGCGGTCCCAGGCGCTTTCGCCCGGCGGCGTAAGCCAGTGCCCGCGCGCCTGGGCGTGCGCGGCCTGCTGCAACAGGCGTTGCAGGTGCGCGCGCGCATGCGCGGTCAACGGCGCGCTGGTGGCCTATGCGCGGGTGCCCTCCATCATCGTCACGCTGGCGACGATGGCCATATACCGCTCCGTCCTGGTGGAATATTCGGGGGCGCAGTCGATCACGTCAGCGCAACTGCCGAAATGGCTGGTGGACTTTCCGAACGTGCCGGTGATCTCGCTCGGCGGCTTCGATCTGCGGGCCGGCTTCCTCACGGCCTTCGCCATCGTCCTGGTCGTTCACGTCATCCTCGCGAAATTCAGGCCCGCGCGGCGGCTCTACGCGGTGGGCTCCAACCCGGAAGCGGCGGAGATGGCCGGCATCAACACCAAGGCGACCGTGTT
>CAYYAT010000128.1:0-5725 GCA_964469595.1 uncultured Thermomonas sp. | reverse complement strand
GCCGCAGGTGCGGCGGGTGTATCCCTCGGCCGGTAATTTCCTGCTGGTGCGGTTTGCCGATGCCGGTGCCGCGTTTGCCGCGCTGCTCGCTGCCGGGGTGGTGGTGCGCGACATGCGCGCCATGCCGCAGCTGGGCAATGCCCTGCGCATCAGCGTGGGCACCGCCGAGGAATGCCGGCGGGTGCTGGCGGCGCTGGACCGGCTGCCGGTGGAGGCCGCCGCATGAGCCTGCGTCCGATCCTGTTCGTGGACCGCGACGGCACCCTGATCGAGGAGCCTGCGGATTTCCAGATCGATGCCTACGAGAAGCTGCGCTTCGTGCACGGCGTCATTCCCGCGCTGCTCAAGCTGCGCGATGCCGGCTACGAGTTCGTGATCGTCAGCAACCAGGACGGCCTCGGCAGCGACGCGTTCCCGCGCGCGGCGTTCGACGGCCCGCATGCGCTGATGCGGCAGGTGTTCGAAAGCCAGGGCATCGTGTTCCGCGACGAGCTGATCGACTGCAGCCTGCCTTCCGACCACAGCCCCAACCGCAAGCCCGGCATCGGCATGCTCACCGCCTACCTGCAGGACCGCGGCATCGACTGGGCACGCAGCGCGATGGTGGGCGACCGTCCGACCGACATGGAGTTCGCGGCGAATCTGCGCATCCGCGGCTTTCAGCTTGCCACCGCGCAGTTCGGTGGCGAGTGGGATTGGGCGGGCATCGCCCACGCGCTGGCGGATGCGCCGCGCCAGGCGATGGTGGTGCGCAACACGAAGGAAACGAAGATCCGCGTCGACGTGGACCTGGATCGCGCGGCCGAGCCGCAGGTCGCCACCGGGCTGGCCTTTTTCGACCACATGCTGGAGCAGCTCGGCAAGCACGGCGGGTTTGCGCTCACGATCCGCGCCGAGGGCGATTTGCACATCGACGAGCACCATACCGTCGAGGACACCGCGCTGGCGCTGGGCCAGGCGCTGCGCGAGGCGCTGGGCGACAAGCGCGGCATCGGCCGCTACGGCTTCACCCTGCCGATGGACGAGACCCTGGCCAGTGCCGCGCTGGATTTCAGCGGCCGGCCGTACTTCGTGTTCACCGGCGCTTTCCGGCGCGAGCGCGTGGGTGACCTGCCCACCGAGTTGGTGCCGCATTTCTTCCGGTCGCTGTGCGATGCGGCGGGGCTGAACCTGCACCTGCAGGTGGCCGGCGAGAACGACCACCACCAGGTGGAGGCCAGCTTCAAGGCAGTGGCGCGCGCGCTGCGCCAGGCGATCCGCCGTGAGGGCGCGGAGCTGCCGTCCACCAAGGGCGTGCTGTGAGCGAGGTCGCCGTCATCGATGCCGGCGGGGCCAACTTCGGCTCGGTCTGCTACGCGCTGGAGCGGCTGGGCGCGCGCTCGCGGATCGTGCGCGACGCCGACGGTTTGCGCGGCATGCCGCGCGTGCTGCTGCCGGGCGTCGGCGCCGCGGCGCCCGCGATGGCGCTGCTGCATGAACGCGGCTTCGCCGACGTGCTGCCGCGCCTGGAGGTGCCACTGCTGGGCATCTGCCTCGGCATGCAGCTGCTGTTCGAAGGCTCGGAGGAGGGCGAGGTGGCCTGCCTCGGGCTGTTGCCCGGCCGCGTGCGCAGGCTGCAGGGTGGCCCCGGCCTGCGGGTGCCGCACATGGGCTGGAACACGCTGGAGCCATGCGTGGATTCGCCGCTGCTGGAAGGTATTGCCTCAGGCAGCCACGCTTATTTCGTCCACGGCTACGCCGCGCCGGTCACCGGCGACTGCATCGCCGCGTGCACCCACGGCGAGCGTTTTGCCGCCATGGTCGCGCGTGGCCGTATCGCCGGTGCCCAGTTCCACCCCGAGCGCTCCGCCAGTGTCGGCGCGCGCCTGCTCGCCAACTTCCTGCGCTGGACGCCCGCATGAGCTTCACCGTCTATCCCGCCCTCGACATCCGCGCCGGCAAGGTGGTGCGCCTGCGCCAGGGCGACTACGCCGACGAAACCCGCTACGGCGACGATCCGCTGGCGTTCGCGCAGCGCTATGCCGACGCCGGCGCCGCGTGGCTGCACCTGGTCGACCTGGACGCCGCCAAGGCCGGCGGCTACACCCTGCATCCGCTACTTCGCGACCTCCGCGCACGCACCGGGTTGCAGGTGCAGACCGGCGGCGGCGTGCGCAGCGAAGCCGACGTGGCCGCGCTGCTGGAGGCCGGCGCGGCGCGCGTGGTGGTGGGCTCGCTGGCGGTGACCGCGCCCGACACCGTGATGGGCTGGCTGGCCACGTTCGGCCGCGAGCGGATCACCGTCGCGCTGGATGCGCGCCAGGACGCGACGGGCACGTGGCGCCTGCCGGTGCACGGCTGGACGCAGGTTGCCGCCGAGACGCTGGATGCACTGCTGGCGCGCTATGCCGACGTGGGGCTGGTGCACCTGCTGTGCACCGACATCGCCCGCGACGGCATGCTGGCCGGGCCGAACCTCGACCTCTACCGGCGCCTGTGTGCGGCCCACCCCGGCGTGTGCGTGCAGGCCAGCGGTGGAATGCGCGATGCCGCCGACGTGGCGGCGGCGCGCGCCGCCGGCTGCGCGGGCGCGGTGCTGGGCAAGGCGCTGCTGGACGGGCATCTGTCGCTGGTGGAGGCGCTGGCATGCTGAGCCGCCGCCTGATTCCCTGCCTGGACGTGCGCTACGGCCGCGTGGTCAAGGGGGTGCGCTTCCGCGACCACGTGGACATGGGCGACATCGTCGAACTGGCGCTGCGCTACCGCGACGCCGGCGCCGACGAGCTGGTGTTCTACGACATCGCCGCCAGCCCCGAAGGCCGCAGCGTCGATCGCGGCTGGGTGGAGCGGGTGGCGCGGCTCATTGACATTCCGTTCTGCGTGGCGGGCGGCATCCGCGGCGTGGAGGACGCGCGCGCGGTGCTGCATGCCGGCGCCGACAAGATTTCCGTCAACACCCCGGCGCTGGAGCGGCCGGCGCTGATCGCCGAACTGGCCGATGCGTTCGGCGTGCAGTGCGTGGTGGTCGGCATCGATTCGGTGCGGGAGGCCGACGGCGAGTGGCGCGTGCGCAGCCATACCGGAAGTCCCGATGCGATGCGCGCGCCGGGCAAGCGCACCCTGGACTGGATCGCGGAGGCGCAGCGCCTGGGCGCCGGCGAGATCGTGCTCAACTGCATGGGCAGCGACGGCGTGCGCAGTGGCTATGACATCGCGCAGCTCAAGGCCGCGCGCGCCGCCTGCCACGTGCCGCTGGTGGCCTCCGGCGGGGCCGGCGCGCCGGCGCACTTCGCGCAGGTCTTTCTGGAGAGCGACGTGGATGCGGCGCTGGCGGCCAGCGTGTTCCATTCCGGCGCGGTGGAGATCCCCGCGCTCAAGCAATTCCTGCGCGGGCAGGGGATCGAGGTGCGGCTGTGAGCAAGGCAACGCTGGAGATCGAGGCGCTGGCCTGGGACAAGCAGGGCGGCCTGCTGCCGGCCATCGTGCAGGACGCCGATACCCTGCGGGTGCTGATGCTGGGCTATATGGACCGCGCGGCACTGGCGGCGACGCTGGCCAGCGGCCAGGTGACGTTCTACAGCCGCAGCAAACAGCGGCTGTGGACCAAGGGCGAGTCCTCCGGGCACGTGCTGGCGCTGGTGGCGGTGGACGCCGATTGCGATGCCGACACCCTGCTGGTGCAGGCGCGTCCGCACGGCCCGACCTGCCACCTCGGGCGCGCCAGCTGTTTCCCCGAGGCGCCGGGCGACGTGCTGTCCGCGCTGGACGCCCTCATCGCCCGCCGCGCGCAGGAGCGCCCGCAGGGCAGCTACACCACCCGGCTGTTCGAGGCCGGCATCCGCCGGATCGCGCAGAAGGTCGGTGAGGAGGGCGTGGAAACCGCCCTGGCCGCGGTGGCGCAGGACGACGAGGCGCTGCTGGGCGAAGCGGCGGACCTGCTGTATCACCTGCTGGTGCTGCTGCGCGCGCGCGGGCTGGGGCTGGACGATGCCCGGCGCGTGCTCGCCGCGCGGGGAGGCTGACGGCCGCGCGGTGGATCAGGCGACGCTGATCGAATGCCGCACGCAGTTGCGGCCCTCGCGCTTGGCGCGGTACAGCGCCTCGTCCGCCAGCCGGATCGCATCCTCCGGCGACACGGGTTGCCCGCCATCGATGGTGTGCACGCCGATGCTGGCGCTGAGCCGGATGCTGTGGCCCTGGCTGTCCACGCACTGCTGCTGGATGCGCAGGCGCACCGCTTCCGCCGCCTGCAGCGCGGTCTGCGCGTCGGCGCCCGGCAGCACCAGCACGAACTCCTCGCCGCCGAAGCGCGCCGCCAGCCCGCCGCGCGCCTGCGCAACCTCCTCCAGGCAGCGCGCCACCGCGTTCAGGCAGTCATCGCCGGCCAGGTGGCCGTATGCGTCGTTGATCTGCTTGAAGTGGTCCAGGTCCAGCAGCAGCAGCGCCAGCGGCTTGCCGCCGGTGCCGCGTGCCTGCATCGCCTCGCGCAGGGCCTCGTGGAAGTGGCGGCGGTTGAATGCACCGGTCAGCGGGTCGCGCCGGCTGTACTCGCGCAGCTGCACGTTGGCTTCGCCCAGCTGGGCCATGGTGGTGCGCAGCTCGCGGGTGCGGTCGATCAGTCCGCGCTCCAGTTTGTCATTGGTCTCCTGCACGATCCGGATGTTTTCCTCGCGCAGGCTGGCATAGCGGTTGCCCAGCGCCAGCGAGAGCAGCAGCAGTTCCAGCGCCGAGCCGATCTGCACGCCGTTCTGGGTCCAGAAGTTCTGCGGCAGGATGCCGAAGGCGAGCAGGGTGAACGCGGTGGTGCCGGTGAGGAACAGGGCCCACGCCAGCAGGAACAGCCGCGCCGGGCGGTAGCCGCGGTAGATCATCACCAGCGAGGCAGTGATGATCCAGATCACGCCCACTAGCCCCGCGCGCGAGGCAATCGGAGTCGCCCCGCTGTAGGGCAGCCACAGCGACGCCAGCCCGAGCATGGCGAAGAAGCCGACCAGGCACAGGCAGGCCACGTTGCCGGCGGGCCAGCGCTGCGGCAGGTCGAGGAAGCTGCGCGAGAACAGCTGCATGCCGATCAATGCGAGGCAGATCGACAGCGGCACCGCCGCATCCGCCAGCCAGGCCGAGTTCGACCACAGGTATTCGAAGCCGTAGCCGTTGAGGGTGAACAGCACCAGCCCGAACGCGGCGGTGTGCAGCAGGTACCAGAAATAGCTGGCGTCGCGCAGCATCAGCCACAGCACCAGGTTGTAGCAGAGCAGCGCCAGCACGATGCCGTAGTACAGCCCGTTGGAGAACTGCGCATCGCGCATCAGCTCGGCGAAGGCCTTGGGCGAATACAGCACCAGCGGCACCTGCATCGAACTCTCGCTCTGCACCCGCAGCAGCAGTTCCACCCGCTGCCCGGCCGGCAGGTCCACCCGGAAGTTCGGGTGCCGGTAGCGCACGAAGCGGTCCTCGAACGGGGCGTGGTCGCCGCCCGACTGGTGCTCGATGTGGCCATCGGGATAGCGCAGGTACAGGTCGAGACTGTCGCTGAGCGCGTATTCCTGCACCAGCAGCCAGCGGGTCTCGTCGCGCTGCTCGTTCTCGATCGGCAGGTAGAACCAGTAGGCGCCGCTCTGGAAGCCGAACGCGGGGTTGCCGCCCGGCAGCGGTGCGAACGCGCCCGCCTCGGCGCGCCGGAAGGCCTGTTCCACCCCGGCACTGGCCTGGGTGTCGTGCCAGTAGGTCAGGCTGGGCGAAAGCG
>CAYYAT010000127.1:0-5733 GCA_964469595.1 uncultured Thermomonas sp. | reverse complement strand
AGCACCGCCTCGACGTCGTCGATGAAGCCCATGCGCAGCATTTCGTCGGCTTCGTCCAGCACCAGCATGCGCAGCTCGGACAGGTCCAGGGTGCCGCGCTCCAGGTGGTCGATCACCCGGCCCGGGGTGCCCACCACCACGTGTACGCCGCGGCGCAGCGCGTGCAGCTGCGGGCCGTAGCCCTGGCCGCCGTAGATCGGCAGGATCTGGAACCCGGGCACGTGGTGGGCGTACTTCTGGAAGGCCTCGGCCACCTGGATCGCCAGTTCGCGGGTCGGCGCCAGCACCAGCACCTGCGGCTTGCCGGCCGCCGCGTCCAGGCGCGCCAGCGCGGGCAGGGCGAAGGCGGCGGTCTTGCCGGTGCCGGTCTGGGCCTGGCCCAGCACGTCGCGGCCTTGCAGCAGGGGGGGGATGGTCGCAGCCTGGATCGGCGAGGGCGACTCGTAGCCGACCTCGCGCAGCGCGGCCAGCAGGGTCTCGGGCAGGCCGAGGTCGGAGAACAGGACGGGTGCGGTATCGCCGCTCATGGTGCCTCTGGGCGGGATCGCCGGGAGCAAATGGATCGCACAGTGTACGTCGCGCAGCCGCGACCGGCGCGGCGCGCGCTGCCGAAGGTGGGGGGCGATACAGGAAGCGGTCGCGCGTTCCGAGGTTCGACCCGGGTATTTCGGTCGACGTGTTGAGAACGGTTCTCGGCAAGCGCGCGAAGCGTGCGTTGCGCACGCAAATCGCCCGGATCAGGCACGCCAGGTCTGGTCGCGGCCGCGCGTGGCCGGTTAGAATGCGCGGCTGTTAGCGAACGGCCGATGCGGCCGGCAAGCCCACGAACAACCAGAAGAGGCGAGCGTGCTGGCCGAATACCTGCCCACCCTGCTGTTTTTGATCGTCGCCACCGGGATCGGCGTCGTCCTGATCCTCGTCGGCAACGTGCTCGGTCCCAAGCGGCCCTCCGACGAGAAGCTGTCGCCCTACGAGTGCGGCTTCGGCGCCTTCGAGAACGCGCGCATGCCGTTCGACGTGCGCTACTACCTGGTCGCGATCCTGTTCATCGTGTTCGACCTGGAAATCGCCTTCGTCTTCCCCTGGGCCGTGGTGTTCCGCGAACTGGGGGTGTTCGGCCTGATCGAGATGGGCGTGTTCCTCACGCTGCTGGTGATCGGCTTCGTGTACGTGTGGAAGCGCGGCGCGCTGGAGTGGGAATGAGCAATATCGTCCAATCAGTACTGGAAGCCGCCAGCAACCCGCTGCCGGAAGGGCGGCTGGATGACATCCTGCGCCCGGATGGCGACAACCCGCTGCTGCAGAACGGCTTCGTCACCACCAGCATGGATGCGCTGTGGAACTGGGCGCGCACCGGCTCGATGTGGCCGATGACCTTCGGCCTGGCCTGCTGCGCCGTGGAGATGATGCACGCCGGCGCCGCGCGCCTCGACCTCGACCGCTATGGCGTGGTGTTCCGCCCGTCGCCGCGCCAGTCCGACGTGATGATCGTGGCCGGCACCCTGGTCAACAAGATGGCCCCGGCGCTGCGCAAGGTCTACGACCAGATGCCGGACCCGAAGTGGGTCATCTCGATGGGCAGCTGCGCCAACGGCGGCGGCTACTACCACTACTCGTATTCCGTGGTGCGCGGCTGCGACCGCGTGGTGCCGGTGGACGTGTACGTCCCCGGCTGCCCCCCGACCGCCGAGGCGCTGGTGTACGGCATCCTGCAACTGCAGAAGAAGATTCGCCGCATGGAACAGAATCCGTTCTCGCGGACGCCCAAGCCGGAGGGCGCGCGCGCATGACCGCCCTGGCCCAGGAACTGGCCGCCCGCTTCGGCGAGGCCGCCGTGCAGGTCGCGCAGCCGCGCGGCGAGGTGACGCTGGAAGTGCCGGCCGCCGACTGGCTGGGCACCTGCACCGCGCTGCGCGATGCGTTCGGCTTCGACACCTTCATCGACCTGTGCGGGGTCGATTACCTCGGCTACGGCAGCGACGAATGGGACACCGACGTGTCCTCCGAAGGCTTCAGCCGCGGCGTGGAGGGGCAGGGCCCAGGCCGCTTCGCCTGGGGCGAGCGCCCTTCGCACCAGGCTGCGCAGCCGCAGGCCGATGCCCCGGACGCGGCCGGCCCGCGCCGTTTCGCCGTGGTTCTGCATCTGCTGTCGATCGTGCGCAACCAGCGCCTGCGCGTGCGCTGCTTCACCGCTGACGACGGACTGCCGATGGTGGCCTCGGTGACGCCGGTATGGCCGGGCGCCAACTGGTTCGAGCGCGAGGCGTTCGACCTGTTCGGGATCATCTTCGAGGGCCACCCGGACCTGCGCCGGATCCTGACCGACTACGGCTTCGTGGGGCATCCGTTCCGCAAGGACTTCCCGCTGGTCGGCAACGTGGAAGTGCGCTACGACGAGGAGAAGCAGCGCGTGGTGTATGAACCCGTCACCAGCGTGGAGCCGCGCGTGGGCGTGGCCCGCGTGATCCGCGACGACGCCAGCCTGGCCACCGCCGAGGGCGAGCGTTCGGGCCGCATCCTGGCCCGGGAGGCGCGTCGATGAGCCTGCATCCGAACCCCGGCAGCGACACCTTCGCCAGCAGCCAGGCGGAGGCGCAGCAGGAGATCCGCAACTACACCCTGAACTTCGGCCCGCAGCACCCGGCCGCGCACGGCGTGCTGCGTCTGATCCTGGAGATGGATGGCGAGGTGGTGCGCCGCGCCGACCCGCATATCGGCCTGCTCCACCGCGCTACCGAAAAGCTCGCCGAGAGCAAGCCGTTCAACCAGTCGATCGGCTACATGGACCGGCTCGACTACGTCTCGATGATGTGCAACGAGCACGCCTACGTGCGCGCGATCGAGACGCTGCTGGGGATCGAGGCGCCGGAGCGGGCGCAGTGGATCCGCACCATGTTCGACGAGATCACCCGCATCCTGAACCACCTGATGTGGGTGGGCTCGAATGCGCTCGACCTCGGCGCGATGGCGGTGTTCCTGTATGCCTTCCGCGAGCGCGAGGAGCTGATGGACTGCTACGAGGCGGTCAGCGGCGCGCGCATGCATGCGGCCTACTACCGTCCCGGCGGCGTGTACCGCGACCTGCCGGACCGGATGCCGCAGTACAAGGAATCGCCCTGGCGCAAGGGTGCCAAGCTCAAGCGCTTCAACGCGTGGCGCGAAGGTTCGCTGCTGGACTACCTGGAGCATTTCACCCAGGACTTCCCGAAGCGGATCGACGAGTACGAGACCCTGCTGACCGACAACCGCATCTGGAAGCAGCGCACCGTCGGGATCGGCGTGGTCACCCCGGAGCAGGCCAAGGCCTGGGGCATGAGCGGTCCGATGCTGCGCGGTTCCGGGATCGAGTGGGACCTGCGCAAGAAGCAGCCCTACGCCAAGTACGCCGAGGTCGATTTCGACATCCCGGTGGGCGTGAACGGCGACTGCTACGACCGCTACCTGGTGCGCATCGCGGAGATGCGCGAGTCCAACCGCATCATCGCCCAGTGCGTGAAGTGGCTGAAGGCCAATCCGGGCCCGGTGATGCTGGACAACTACAAGGTGGCGCCGCCGTCGCGCGCGGACATGAAGCAGAGCATGGAAGCGCTGATCCACCACTTCAAGCTGTTCACCGAGGGCTATTGCGTGCCCGCCGGCGAGACCTATGCCGCGGTGGAGGCGCCGAAGGGCGAGTTCGGCTGCTACCTGGTCAGCGACGGCGCCAACAAGCCGTTCCGCGTGCATCTGCGCGCGCCGGGCTTCGCCCATCTGTCTTCGATGGACGAAATCGTGAAGGGCCACATGCTGGCCGACGTGGTGGCCATGATCGGCACCTACGACATTGTGTTTGGTGAGGTTGACCGATGAGAGCGACGGGCAATTTCGAGGCCTGCCGCAACGTGGATCCGGCGGCGGTGCTGTCGGACGCGACGCGCGCGCATATCGACCACTGGCTGGCCAAGTTTCCGCCGGACCGCAAGCGCTCCGCGCTGCTGCAGGGCCTGTTCGCCGCGCAGGAGCAGAACGGCGGCTGGCTGACCGACGAGCTCATGGCGGCCGTGGCCAAGTACCTGGACCTGCCGCCGGTGTGGGCCTACGAGGTGGCGACCTTCTACTCGATGTTCGAGACGAAGAAAGTCGGTCGCAATAACGTGGCGTTCTGCACCAACATCAGTTGCTGGCTCAACGGCGCCGAGGGCCTGGTGGCACACGCGGAGAAGAAGCTCGGCTGCCAGCTCGGCGAATCCACCGCCGACGGGCGCGTCTACCTCAAGCGCGAGGAGGAGTGCGTGGCCGCCTGCTGCGGCGCGCCGGTGGTCGTGATCAACGGGCATTACCACGAGAAGCTCACCCCCGAGAAGGTGGACGAGTTGCTGGACGGGCTGAAGTAATGGGCGGACATTCGCACTATTCGGAAGGCTATGGTCCCGTCGGCCCCGCGCCGAAGGAGCACCAGGCGGTGTACACCACGCTGCACTTCGACAAGCCGTGGTCGTACGAGAACTACCTCAAGACCGGCGGCTACCAGGCGCTGCGCAAGGTGCTGACCGAGAAAATCCCGCCGGCCGACGTCATCGAAATGGTCAAGGCCTCCGGCCTGCGCGGCCGCGGCGGCGCGGGCTTCCCGACCGGCCTGAAGTGGAGCTTCATGCCCAAGGGTCCGGGCCAGAAGTACATCCTGTGCAACTCGGACGAGTCCGAGCCGGGCACCTGCAAGGACCGCGACATCCTGCGCTACAACCCGCACGCGGTTATCGAGGGCATGGCGATCGCCTGCTACGCCACCGGCAGCAGCGTGGCCTACAACTACATGCGTGGCGAGTTTCACCACGAGCCGTTCGAGCACATCGAGGAAGCGCTGGCCGAAGCCTACAGGCACGGCTGGCTGGGCAAGGACATTCTCGGCAGCGGCATCGACATCGACATCTACAACGCGCTCGGCGCCGGCGCCTACATCTGCGGCGAGGAAACCGCGTTGATGGAGTCGCTGGAGGGCAAGAAGGGCCAGCCGCGCTACAAGCCGGTATGGCAAGCCGACCACCATCCACAACACCGAGACCTATGCCTCGGTCCCGGCCATCATCCGCAACGGGCCGGAGTGGTTCATGGGCCTGGGCAAGCCGAACAACGGCGGCTGCAAGATCTTCTCGGTGTCCGGCCACGTGGCCAACCCCGGCAACTTCGAGATCCGCCTCGGCACCCCGTTCGCGGAGCTGCTGGAGATGGCCGGCGGCATGCGCCCGGGGCGCACGTTGAAGGCGGTGATCCCGGGCGGCTCGTCGATGCCGGTGCTGCCCGGCGAGGTGATGATGGGCCTGACCATGGACTACGACAGCATCCAGAAGGCCGGCTCCGGCCTCGGCTCGGGCGCGGTCGTGGTGATGGACGACACCACCTGCATGGTGCGTGCCTGCCAGCGCATCGCGCGCTTCTACAAGGCCGAGAGCTGCGGCCAGTGCACCCCGTGCCGCGAGGGTACCGGCTGGATGTACCGCATGCTGACGAGGATCGCGAACTTCGAGGCGACGATGGACGACCTCGTGATGCTGCGGGCGGCCGCGGGGCAGATCGAGGGCCACACCATCTGCGCCTTCGGTGAAGCCGCGGCGTGGCCGGTGCAGGGCTTCCTGCGGCATTTCTGGCACGAATTCGAATACGCCATCGTGAACAAGCGCTTCTACGTCGACGACGAGCGCGCCGGCACGCTGGCCACGGCTGAGAAGGTGGTGGCGTGAGCGCACAACCCGTCAA
>CAYYAT010000126.1:5271-5764 GCA_964469595.1 uncultured Thermomonas sp. | reverse complement strand
TGGCGGCCGCCGCGTTGCGGCCGACCGGGCCGGCGGCGACGCTGGCGTCGGCGCCCAGGGTGAACTTGCCGTTGACGATGTTGTCCAGGCCACGGTCGCTGCGGAACACCAGGATCACGTCGGCCGACTGCACCCCGGCCTGGAAGCCGAAGCTGGCGCCGGACAGCTTCACGAACACCGGGTTCGACCAGCTGCCGTCCGGGCGCTTCACCGCCATCATCCCGAGGCCGCGGCGCCCGCCCAGCATGAAGCCGGCCTTGATGGTGTCGGGCACCACCACGATCCCGCGCGCGTCTTCCAGCAGGCGATCCGGAATCGAGGACTCCGGAATGGCCTGGATCTGCTTGAGCACGCGGATCGCTTCGTCGGCGCGCGCATCCTCGCGGGTGCCGGCGGCGACGCTGCCGGCAGCGAGCAGGACGGCGAGGGCGAGGGTCAGGCGGCGCGGGGTGGCGGTCATCGGTCTCTCCGGGTTCGGGGGATGGCCGCATCG
>CAYYAT010000126.1:0-5227 GCA_964469595.1 uncultured Thermomonas sp. | reverse complement strand
ATACCCCCCACCACGCTTCCGCCGCCCCGCCCGCGCTGCTGCTGGTCAACCTCGGGACTCCGGCCGCCCCCACCGCCCGCGCGGTGCGCCGCTACCTCTCGCAGTTCCTGCACGACCACCGGGTGGTGCAGCTGACGCGCTGGCTGTGGTGCCCGCTGCTGCACTTCGTGATCCTGCCGCTGCGCAGCCCGAAGGTGGCGCACAAGTACGCCGAGATCTGGATGGAGGACGGCTCGCCGCTGGCGGTGCACACCGCCGCGCTGGCGGCGGCGGTCGGCGAGCGCCTGCCGGGCTGGCAGGTGCGGCATGCGATGCGCTACGGCGAACCGTCGGTGGCCGCGGTGCTGGCCGAGCTGCGCGCGCAGGGCGTGCGCCGGGTGCGGGTGCTGCCGCTGTATCCGCAGTACTCGACCACCACCACCGCCAGCGTCGAGGACGCGGTGGCCGCAGCGGTTCCCGGCAGCGGCCTGCAGGTCGAGTTGCGGCGCGACTACCACGTCGATCCGGGCTGGGTCGCGGCGGTCGCGGACGCCATCCGCGCGCACTGGCAGGCGCACGGGCGCGGCGAGCGCCTGCTGCTGTCGTTCCACGGCATCCCGCAGCGGCTGGTGGAGGCGGGCGACCCGTATGCGCGCCAGTGCGAGGCCAGCACCGCCGCGATCGCCACCGCACTCGGCCTGGCGCGCGAGGAGATCGTGCTGACCTTCCAGTCGCGCTTCGGCCGCGAGGCCTGGCTGCAGCCCTATACCCAGCAGACGCTGGAAGCACTGGCGCGCGAGGGCGTGCGCGAGGTCGACGTGGCCTGCCCGGGGTTCGCGGTGGACTGCCTGGAGACGCTGGAGGAGATCGCGATGCAGAACGCAGAGGCCTTCCGCGCCGCGGGTGGGCAGGCGTTGCGCTACATCCCCTGCCTCAACGCCGCGCCGGCGCATGCCGATGCGCTGGCGGCGCTGGCGCGCACGGACGCGGGCTGGAGCTGATGCGCGAGATCACGCTCGATATTCCGCTGGGCCGGATCGCGGCCTTGCGCAACGATGGCCACGGCCCGCGCGTGCTGGCGCTGCACGGCTGGCTGGACAATGCCGCCAGCTTCCTGCCGATGGCGCCGTACCTGCGCGGGCTGGACCTGGTGGCGCTGGACCTGCCGGGCCACGGCCACAGCGTGCACCTGCCGCCCGGCACCGACTACGGCTTCCCGCTGGCGCTGAACACCCTGCTGGAGGTGGCCGATGCGCTCGGCTGGGAGACGTTCCGCCTGCTCGGGCATTCCATGGGCGCGGGGTTGGCCAGCCTGCTGGCCGCCGCCTGCCCCCAGCGCATCGAGCGGCTGGCGGTGATCGAGATGCTCGGCGCGCTGGCGGAGGCGCCGGAGCGCACCGCCGCACGCATGCGCGAGGCGATCGCCCAGCGCGCGCGCGCCGGTCGCGGGCTGCGGGTGTTCCCCGACATCGACACCGCGGTCCGCGCGCGCCTGCAGTCCGAGCGGGTGCCTGGCACCGGACTCGAGGCCGCGCAGGTGCGCCTGCTGGTGGAGCGCGGCCTGCGCGCGGTGGATGGCGGGTTCGTCTGGCGCAGTGATCCGCGCCTGGTGCAGCCGACCATGATCCGGATGACCGAGGCGCAGATCGACGACGTGCTGCGCGCGATCGAATGCCCGGCGCTGGCGGTGTTCGCGGATCCCGCGCAGCCCTACCTGCCGGATGCGCAGCGCCGGCGGCGGGTGGCGCTGCTGCCGCACGGACGGCTGGTGGTGCTGCCCGGTGGCCACCACCTGCACATGCAGCAGCCGCAGGCGGTGGCGCAGGCCCTGGACGCGTTCCTGGGCGCGGATTGACGCACCGGCGGCGCGGTTTCAGTCGCTGGCAGCCACCCGCACCGCCAGCTGGGTGCCGCCGGCCTGGTCGCGCACCAGCTGATAGAACACCTGGCGGTGTTCCTTGCGAAAGGCCAGGGTGCTGCCGTCGTCCGACTGCATCGCCAGCTCGCGCTTCCAGCCGCGCGCCTGCATTCCCTGGTCGGCCTCGGCATACACCGTCGCGGTCGCCGTCGGGGTCATCAGGTTGACCATCTGCATCCCCGCCATGTCCACCGCGGTGGCCACCCGGTGCCGCGCCGGCAGGTAGATATCGGTGGGAAAACCCGGCGGCAGCGCGACGCGGGCGGCAGCGCCGGCATCCGGCACGCTGCGTGCGGACGCGGGCGTCCGTTCCGGCCCCGCGCCCTGGACGGCATCGCGCGCCTTCTGGCAGCCGGCCAGGGCCACGGCCGCAAGCAGCAACGCATGCGGGAGGCGGCGGTGCATGGCGGTCATGGATTCCCCCGGCGCTTGGTCTGTGCCTGCCGGGAAAAACGCGCGCGCGGGCCTCAACCGGCCAGCAGGCCGCGCAGCCGGCCCTTCAGGCGGCGGCCTGCGTGGCGCAGGTGGTCGCGCTGATCGCGCCAGTCGGGATAGCGGGCTTCGACGGCGGCCCAGAACCGCGGCGAGTGGTCGGCGTGCAGCAGGTGGCAGAGCTCGTGCACCAGCACGTATTCGAACGCCGCGGGCGGCGCCAGCACCAGCGCCAGGTCCAGCGCCAGGGTGCCGTCCGGCGCCAGCGAGCCCCATAGCGAGGACGTACGCTTGAATACGATCCGGCGCGGCGCGCGCGGCAGTCCGGAAAGGTAGTTCGGCAGCCAGCGTCCGATGTCGGCGCGGGCTTCGGCCTCGTAGAAATCACGCAGCGCGCGGCGCAGGGCCGCGTCCCCGGCGCGGGCCGGGACGCTGAAGCACAGGCCGCCGTCCTCGGCGAACGCCAGCCGGCAGGCGCGGCCCTCGGCCCACCGCAGCGGCAGCTCGGCGCCGCGCAGCGGCAGCGATGGGGTCGTCATCCGCACCAACCCGCTGCCGGCCACATCGGCCTGGGCCGCAAGTTGCCCCGCCAGCCAGTCGCGGTGCTCGCGCAGGAAGCGGTCCCCCGCGACCAGGCTGGCACGCAGCGGCAGGGTCAGGCGCGCGCCGCGCTCGTCCACCGCCAGGCGGATCCGGCGCGCGCGCGGGTCGCGCACCCGCAGCACGTTGATCCGGGTGCCGTCCTCCAACGCGAAGGAAAGACTGTCGCGCTGCACCGCAGGTGTCTTCGGTGCCATGCGGACGGGCGCGAGCAGGCGGAACAGGGAGCGCATGCCGCGAGTGTACGTCCCGGAGGTTCCGCGGCGCTTGCCCGCGCGCGCCTTATTCCAGCGCGTCCGCGGACGCCGGCAGCGGCCCTTGCGGTGCGGGCGCGCGCGCGTAGCGGCGCGCGACCAGCGCGGCCAGCGCCAGCAAGGCGGCCGCCAGCAGGAACGCCACCCCCGGCAGGCGCAGCGGCGCCTGCGGGCTGATGAAGAACCCGAACGCCCCGGCGAAGGTGGCCGGGGCCACGATCCCGGCCAGCGACACCAGGCTGCTCAGCGAGCCCTGGATGCGCCCCTGCGCGTCGGCCGGGACCTGGCGGGTGATCAGCGCCATCGTGGCCGGTCCGGCCACCGCCCACAGCGCGCTGATCGGCAGCCCCAGCAGGAACAGCCAGCCCTGTCCGGCCAGCCCGTACAGCAGGAACCCGAGGGTGCCGCAGGACAACCCCAGCAGCAGCGCGCGGCGCTCGCCCAGGGCCTTTACCAGCCGTCCCACCACCGCCACGTTGACGATCACGCTGAGCACCCCGACCGCGGCCAGCACGTAGCCGGCCTGCCGTTCCTTCCAGCCGAAGGCGGCGTCCGCGAACAGCACGAAGGTGCTCGGATACACGTAATGCGCGAAGTTGGCGATGAACACCACCGCCACCAGGCCCCAGATCGCGCGATGCTCGCGCAGCATCCGCACCCCGCCCAGCGGACGCGCATGCCGCCAGTCGAAGCGCGGGCTGCGGCGCTCGCGCGGCAGCGATTCCGGCAGCACGAACAGGCCGTACAGGAAGTTGAGCAGGGCCAGCCCGGCCGCGCACCAGAACGGCAGGCGGTGGTCGATCGCGCCGAGCACGCCGCCCAGCAGCGGGCCGACGATGAACCCCAGCCCGAACGCCGCACCGATCATGCCGAAGCCCTTGGCGCGCCGCTCCGGCGGCACCACGTCGGCGATGTAGGCATTGGCGGTAGTGAAGCTGGCCGAGGTGATCGCGGAAATGATCCGGCCCGCGAACAGCCAGCCCAGGGTCGGCGCCAGCGCCATGAACACGAAGTCCGCGCCCAGCCCGAGGCAGGACAGCAGGATCACCGGGCGCCGCCCGAAGCGATCGGACAGGGCACCCTGCACCGGCGCGCTGAAGAACTGCACCAGCGAGAACGCGAATGCGAACACCCCGGTCCAGTAGGCGGCGGTGGAGAGCTCGCCGCCGACCATCTGCTGCACCAGGTGCGGCAGCACCGGGATGATCACCCCGAACGCCAGCACGTCGATCAGCACGGTGACGAAGATGAAGGCGAGCGCGGCCTTGCGCGCGCCGGGAGCAGTCAGGACGTTCAAGCGGATTCCCGTGGCATTGCGTGCGTGGCTGGAAGGACGCCCTGTCGGTCGGTCAGGCGACGAAGGCATCGGTGGCCAGCCATTCGGCGTGCTCGCGCACGTCGTCCGGCCAGGCCGCGATGCCGGCATGGAAGCGCGCATCATCCGCAGCGAACAGCGCGCGCGCCACTTCCTCGAACCCGGACGCGTCGCCCGCCATGGCCTGCAGGAACCGGTAGGTGGCTTCCTGCGCGGCGCGGCGGCGATCCTCCGCGGCGGTGACCGCACGCGCCGCGTCCACCAACCGCCGCAGCGCGATCGAGGCCCCGCCCGGCTGTGCCGCCAGCCAGTCCCAGTGCTGCGGCAGCAGGGTCACCTCGCGCGCCACCACGCCCAGCTTCGGGCGCCCGGGCCGGCGCGGGCGGACCGGGCCGGCCGCGGCCGGCTGGGGCCGTGACAGCCACGCCAGCAGGTCGACGGCCGGCAGTTCCAGCGGCAACGCCAGCAGGCGCGCGTCGGCGTCGTCGAACACCCGCAGCGGGCGCTCGGGATAGGCGTCGAAGGCCTGCTTGGCCTTCAGCGCGACGTGGCGCAGCTCGCCGCTGGCGACCCGGTCGCTGCCGGAAAACGCGGTGCAGCGCAGAAACGGGCTGACCGCATGCGGCGGGCCTGCGCCCAGGGCGGACTCCTCCGGCACGGCTCAGCGCCCCGGCCCGACCTCGATGAAGCGCAGGAACTCGGCGCGGGTGCGCGCGTCCTCGCGGAAGG
>CAYYAT010000125.1:0-5773 GCA_964469595.1 uncultured Thermomonas sp. | reverse complement strand
GCGGAAGTCGATCCCGTGCAGGCGCAGCAGCGCGCCCACCTGCGCGGCGTATTCGGCCGGCACCAGGTAGCCGCCGGCGGGCGCGATGACGGTGGTGGCCGGCACGATGGTGTCGCGCAGCGGCAGCATCCACAGCTGCGGCGTGGTCTCGTCGTACACCGTCATCTCGCCGCCGGAGATGTCCGAATGCACGCGCTTGTAGGCATAGCCGAGGAAGTCGATCACGCGCTTGTCCTCGGTGGTGCGGTAGTCCAGCGCCACCGGGGTGCCGCCCAGCTGGCGGGCGCGGGCATCGGCCTGCGCGGCCAGCGCGCTCCACTGCGCGCCGTTCTCCGCCACCAGTTGCAGGGCGTCCAGCACCGCGTTGTAGGTGGCGCGCACGCGCGCCGGATAGGGCTTCCAGGAATGGGTCTCCACCAGCATCACCAGCCGGTTGCGCAGCGGGAAATAGCTGCTGGAGAAGCGCGGCGGATACGCGCTTTCCACGAAGCCGCTGGACGGGTCGTCCTCGCGCACGAAGCTGGGATAGAAGCCCACCGGCAGCGAGCCCTGCGTCTTCAGGCGCGCGAGGATGCCGTCCTTGAGCGCGCGCCCGGCCGCGCGCAGCGCCTCGTCGCCCACGTTCACCGGCTCGCCGGTGATGGAGATGTCGTGGCGGAACTTGGCGCCGTCGGTGACGTGCAGGTCGAGCGTGAGCAGCGGATCCCACTGGTTGATGAGCCCCAGCATCGCCTGCATCTCCGGCGCGTCGGCCTTCACGTAGTCGCGGTTGAGGTTGAGGCGCTGGGCGGTGACCCGGAAGCCCATCTGCTCCGGGCCGCGCTGGTTCGGGCGGTTCCAGGCGCGGAAGTTCTCGTGGCCGTCCACGTTGAACACCGGCACCAGCAGCAGCACCACGCGGTCCAGGAGGCGCTGGCCCGGCGCGTCCAGCTTGCCCTGCAGCAGGTCGCGCGCGAGCGCGAAGCCGGCGTCCTTGCCGTCGATCTCGCCAGCATGGATGCCGCCCTGCACCAGCACCACCGGCAGCCCGCGCGCGCGCGCGTCCTCCGCGGTCAGCGCGCCGCTGGCGGAGATCGCCAGCGCCTTCATCGGCCGCCCCTGCGGCGTGGTGCCGAAGTCGAAGCAGCGCACCGCCTTCGGGAAGGCCTGCTGGTAGGCATCGCACAGCGCGACCACCTCGTCGTAGCGCCCGGTCTGCTGGTAGCCGCTGCGTTCGGCCACGGTGGACAGCGTGGGGCGGGCCGCCATGCCCGGCAGGCAGGCGGCCAGCAGGGCCAGGGCGAGGAAATGGCGGCGGATCGCGCGGGTCATGGGCAGTCTCCGATGGGCCGCGCGATGGTAGCCCAGCGCAGTCCGCGCATGACCCCTGCCCAAGGGCACGGGGCGCGCGGCGGCGGCTGTGGGAAAATCCGGGCATTCCTCCGCTCCCATCCCGTGAGCCGCCATGTCCAACGTCCTGTACTACGCCCCCGGCGCCGCCAGCTTCCTCGTCCATTGGTTGCTGATCGAAACCGGCCTGCCGCACGAACTGCACCTGGTGGACACCGCCAGCAAGGCGCAGAAGTCGCCCGAATACCTGGCGCTGAACCCGAACGGCGTGGTGCCCACCCTGGTGCTGGACGGCAAGCCGCAGTACGAGGCGGCCGCGCTGGCGATGCTGCTGGCCGAGCGCCACCCGCAGGCCGGCCTGGCCCCGGCTGCGGATGATCCGCGCCGCGCCGACTACCTGCAGTGGATGTTCAACCTCGCCAACATGGTGCAGCCGCTGTTCCGGCAGTGGTGGTATCCGCACGAGCCGGCGGGCGAGGCGCAGGCCGAGGCGGTCCGCAGCCACTGCGCCGCGCGCATCGAGGCGCAGTGGGACCGGATCGATGCGCACCTGGCCGCGCACGGTCCCTACCTTCTGGGCGAGGCCGTGAGCGTGGCTGATTTCTACCTGGTGATGCTGATGCGCTGGTCGCGCAACATGCCGCGCCCGGCCACCGAGTGGCCGCAGCTGGCGGCGCTGGCACAGCGCCTGAAGGCGCGGCCCTCGTTCGCGCAGCTGTATGCGCGCGAAGGCCTCACCGAGTGGGCCTGATCCGGAGCCTCTGAGCGATGTCGGCCACCCTCGTCATCGTGCTCGCCACCGTGCTGGTGAGCTGGCGCGCGTTCGGCGATCCGCGCCTGCTCGACCGCCTGCTGCTGTGGCCGCCGGCGCTGGCACGGCAGCGCCAGTACGAGCGCCTGCTCACCTACGGCTTCGTGCACGCGGACTGGGCGCACCTGCTGTTCAACATGATCACCCTGTGGTCGTTCGGCAGCACGGTCGAGCGCGTGTTCGCCGGCTGGATCGGCACCGGCGGCTTCGTGCTGTTCTACCTGTCGGCGATCGTGGTGGCGATCCTGCCCACCTACCTCGCGCACCAGCGCGACCCGAACTACCGCAGCCTGGGGGCGTCCGGCGGGGTGTCGGCGGTGCTGTTCGCGGCGATCCTGTTCGACCCCTGGAGCAAGCTGATCATCTTCCCGATCCCGCTGCCGGTGCCGGCCTTCCTGTTCGCCGTGCTGTACGTCGGCTACAGCCTGTGGATGGACCGGCGCGGCCAGGGCAACGTCAACCACAGCGCGCACCTGTGGGGCGCCGCCTACGGCGTGCTGTTCACCCTGCTGCTGCAGCCGGCGGTGGCGGCGCATTTCGTCCGCCGCCTGCTGGGTTCTTGATCCATCCCCGGAGACCGCGATGCACACGATCCAGCACGATCCCGCCCACCAGCGCTTCAGCACCGAAGTGGATGGCCACCCGGCCCGGGTGGACTATGCGCTCGACCCGGCCGGCGCGGTGATGGCCATCACCCACACCCTCGTGCCCCCGGAGATCGGCGGCCGCGGCATCGCCGCCGCGCTGGTGCAGGCCGCGCTGGAGCACGCGCGTGCGCAGGGGTGGAAAGTGGACCCGCAGTGTTCCTACGCCGACGCCTGGATGCGCCGCCATCCCGAGTTCGATGCGCTGCGGCGCTGAAGGTGGTCAGCCCGGGTAGCGCACGTCCACGATCACGTAGTGCACCAGGCCACCGGGCAGTTGCACCTGCACCTCGTCGTCGATCCGCTTCTTCAGCAGCGCGCGCGCCAGCGGAGCGTCGATGCTGATCCAGCCGCGCGCGGCGTCGGTTTCGTCCGGGCCGACGATGCGGTAGCAGACGCACTCGCCGCTGGCGATGCTTTCCAGCTCCACCTCGGCGCCGAAGAACACCGCCTCGCGGTCGGCGGGCGCGGCGTCCACCACTTTCAGCGCTTCCAGCCGCTTGCTGAGGTAGCGCACGCGGCGGTCGATCTCGCCCAGCTGCTTCTTGCGGTAGGTGTATTCGGCGTTCTCCGAGCGGTCGCCCTCGGCGGCGGCGGCCGCCAAGGCTTTGACCACCTCCGGGCGGCGCACGCGCCACAACTCGTCCAGCTCCGCCTTCAGGCGGTCGTGGCCGGCGCGGGTGATCAGCGCCGTGCTTTTCTCGGCGGGTGGACGCCAGCGGCCCATATGCGTGCCCCGGCCTGCGTCAGCGCTTGCCGCCGAACATGCCGCCCAGCAGGCCGCGCAGGATCTGCCGGCCCACCTGGCTGCCGACCGTGCGCGCGGTCTGCTTGGCCATGGTTTCGATCATGCCCTGCCGACGCCTGGTGCCGAACAGCGCATCCTTCACCGCCTGGCCGAAGCCGTTGCCGTCGCCGGCCGGCTCCGATTCCGCGGTCCTGGCGGCCGGTGCCTGCGCCTGCTCGGCGCGCGTCTGGGCCTTCTTCGCCAGCCGCTCCGCCGCGGATTCGCGGTCGATGCGGGTGTCGTACTTCATGCCCACCGGGCTGCCGGCGCGCACCTGCGCGCGTTCGGCCTCGGTGATCGCGCCCATCCGGCAACGCGGCGGCGCGATCAGCGTGCGCTCCACCGGCATCGGCACGCCCTTGCCCTGCAGGGTGGACACCAGCGCCTCGCCCACACCGAGCTGGCCGATCGCCTGCGCCACGTCCAGCGCGGGATTGGCGACGAAGGTCTCGGCCGCCGTGCGCACCGCCTTCTGGTCGCGCGGGGTGTAGGCGCGCAGCGCGTGCTGGAAGCGGTTGCCGAGCTGGCCGAGCACGTTGGCCGGCACGTCGTCCGGGAACTGCGAGCAGAAGTACACGCCCACGCCCTTGGAGCGGATCAGCCGCACCACCTGCTCGATCCGCTGCTGCAGCGCTGCCGGGGCGTCGTCGAACAGCAGGTGCGCCTCGTCGAACACAAAGACGAGCCTGGGCTTGTCGAGATCGCCCACCTCCGGCAGCGTCTCGAACAGCTCCGACAGCAGCCACAGCAGGAAGCTGGAATACAGCCGCGGCTTCAGGATCAACTGGTCGGCGGTGAGGATGTTGACCACCCCGCGTCCGTCCGGCGTGGTCCGCATCAGGTCGGCCAGTTCCAGCGCCGGCTCGCCGAAGAAGGCGTCGGCGCCCTCCTGTTCCATTCGCAGCAGCGCGCGCTGGATCGCGCCGATCGACTGCGTGCTGACCAGCCCGTAGGAAGTGCTGACATCCTTGCGCTCCTCCGCAATCAGATTCAGCAGCGCGCGCAGGTCGGGCAGGTCGAGCAGCAGCAGGCCGCGGTCGTCGGCCAGCTTGAACACGATGTCCAGCACCCCGGCCTGGGTGTCGTTGAGCTCGAGGATGCGGCCGAGCAGGGTGGGGCCCATCTCGCTGATGGTGGCGCGCACCGGATGCCCGGCCTTGCCCCACAGGTCCCAGAACACCACCGGCGCGGCCTCGTGGCGGTAGTCCGCGATGCCCAACTGGGCGATGCGCGCCTGCAGCTTCTCGCTGGGCGTGCCCGGCACCGCCAGCCCGGCCACGTCGCCCTTCACGTCGGCCAGGAACACCGGCACGCCCAGCCGGCTGAAGCCTTCGGCCAGCGTCATCAGGGTCACCGTCTTGCCGGTGCCGGTGGCGCCGGCCACCAGGCCGTGGCGGTTGCCGAACCCCGGCTGCAGGAACACCGGGCCGCCGTCCTCGGTGGTGATGGCCTTGCCGACCAGGATGGAATCCATGCGCGTGCTCCGTCGGGGTTCGGGGATGCACCGGATTCTATCGCCAAGGCCGCGCATTCACGCCGCGAACCTTGCCCCTGCGCGGCCGCCGCGGCTACCCTGCCTGCCCCCACGCGCTGCCGATGCCCGCCGATGCACCTTCGTTCCGTCGCCACCGTCCTGCTGCCGCTGCTGGCGGCCCTCAGCCTGCCCGCCCGTGCCGACGAGGCGCGGCGCGAGCGCGGCGGCGGCGTGGCCGAATCGCGCCGCGACCAGGCTGCGGTGGCGGCGCTGCAGCAGCGCATGAACGACGCCGAGCAGCGCTACCGCGACGCCATGCAGGCCGAGGACGAGGATTCCGCCGCCAAGGCCACCACCGCCGCGCTGGCGGAGATGAAGGCGGTGGTGGATGCCTGCGGCAAGCAGCGCGGCTGCGAGGTGGAGCAGATGCTGGCCACCTACGAGCGCCTGCTGCAGGACACCCCGCGCTTCGACGATGCCGCCGCCGGCGACGACGGAGGCGACCCGCTGGACGAGCGCGATTTCACCGCCGCCGACGTGCCCGATTCCGCCAAGGCGGCCGCGCTGCGGAGCGAGGACGGCCAGCGCGTCGTGCAGCTGGTGCAGTTCAACCCCGCGGTGCAGGCCGGCATCCGCCGCTGGCTCACCGATCTGCGCCCGCAGCTGATGGACAGCTACGAGAACTACCGCTACATGCAGCACCTGATGTCGCCCGCGTTCCGCCGCTA
>CAYYAT010000124.1:0-5858 GCA_964469595.1 uncultured Thermomonas sp. | reverse complement strand
CCGGATCCGGTGATCTACATGGAGCCCAAGCGCATCTACCGCCAGTACAAGGAGCTGGTGCCGGACGACGGCGAGGCGCTGCCGCTGGACGTGTGCTACGTGCTGCGCGACGGCAGCGACATCACCCTGGTGACCTGGGGCGCGCAGGTGAAGGAAACCCTGGAAGCCGCCGACAAGCTGGCCGCCGAGGGCATCAGTGCCGAGGTGATCGACGTGGCCACGCTCAAGCCGCTGGACTTTGCCACCATCGCCGAATCGGTGGCCAAGACCGGCCGCTGCGTGATCGTGCACGAAGCCGCCAAGACCGCCGGCTTCGGCGCCGAAATCGCCGCGCGGGTCGCCGAGGAATGCCTGTTCGACCTGCTCTCGCCGGTCGAGCGCGTCACCGGCTACGACACCCACATCCCGCTGTTCCGGCTCGAGATGAAGTACCTGCCGAGCGTGGACAAGATCGTCGCCGCCGCCAAGCGCGCGCTGGCCTATTCGTAAAGGACGCCCCATGAGCAAGAAGTTCCTCCTGCCCGACCTCGGCGAAGGCCTGCCGGACGCCACCATCGTGGAGTGGTACGTCAAGGAAGGCGACGTGATCCGCCTGGACGAGAACCTGGTGTCGATGGAGACCGCCAAGGCGGTGGTCGACGTGCCCTCGCCCGTTTCCGGCAAGGTGCTGAAGCTGGCCGGTGGCCCGGGCGACGTGATCGTCACCGGCACGATGCTGGCCGAGTTCGAGATCGACCCCAGCCTGCCGCAGCGCGCGGAAGGCCAGGACACCGGCCACCACCACGGCCCGTCGCACGCCGCGCCGGAAGCGGCCGCGCCCGCACCGGCGGCGGAGACCAAGACCGTGCCGATCGAGGAGGACGCCGGCACCGTGGTCGGCGCGATGCAGGTCGGCAACGCGGTGGTGAGCGAAGCCGCGGTCGCGGTGGGCGGCGTCAAGGCCGTGCCCGCGGTGCGCGCGATGGCCCGCACACTGGGCGTGGACATCACCCGCGTGCGCGCCAGCGGCCCGGACGGCACGGTGACGATGGACGACGTGAAGCGCGCCGCCGCGGACGGCTCGCTCCTGCTCCCCTCTCCCGCCGTGAGAGGGGCTGGGGGTGAGGGTGCGCAGCACCATGCAGCCACTTCCCGTACCGAACCCTCATCCGCCCTTCGGGCACCTTCTCCCGGGGGGAGAAGGGAAGAGCAGCAGCGCAGCACGCTGTCGCAGTCCGGCAAGCCGATGCGCACCCAGCCCCCGGGCGTGGCTGCCTCCGGCCAGCCGGAGCAGCTCAAGGGCGTGCGCCGCAACATGGCGCGGGTGATGGCCGACGCCCACGCCAAGGTGGTGCCCACCACGCTGGTGGACGACGCCGACCTGCACGCCTGGATCGGCAAGCAGGACATCACCGCGCGCCTGATCCGCGCCATGGTCACCGCCTGCAAGACGGTGCCGGCGCTGAACGCCTGGTTCGACGGCGAGACCCTCAGCCGCACGCTGCATCCGCAGGTGGACGTCGGCATCGCGGTGGACACCGACGACGGCCTGTTCGTGCCGGCCCTGCGCAACGCCGACATGCTGGACGCGCGCGGCATCCGCGAGGGCATCAACCGCCTGCGTTCGCAGGTGGAGAGCCGCACCATTCCGGCCAGCGAGCTGACCGGCTACACCATCTCGCTGTCCAACTTCGGGATGTTCGCCGGCCGCTACGCGACGCCGGTGGTGGTGCCGCCGTGCGTCGCCATCGTCGGCGCAGGCAAGCTGTGCCACGACGTTGTGGCGGTGATCGGCGGCATCGAGGTGCACCGCCGCCTGCCGATCTCGCTGACCTTCGATCACCGCGCCTGCACCGGCGGCGAGGCGGCGCGCTTCCTCAAGGCGCTGCTGGACGACCTGGCGCTGCCGCAGTAATCCCGCGACAGCGATCCCCTCGACGGCGGGCTCCGGCCCGCCGTCGTCGTTCCTGCTCCCATCGGAGACCCCACCATGGCCCACCGCAGCCGCCTCGCCGGCTTCATCATCGACTGCTGGACCGACGACCTGGACGCCGCCGCCGACTTCTGGGCGCAGGCCCTGGGCTGCACCGTGACCGATCGCGACGCGGGCGATGCCGCCGCGCGCTACCAGCGGCTGGGCGACACGCCCGGCGACCTGCACATCGAGGTGCAGCAGGTGGCGCACCCCTCGCGCGTGCACCTCGACATCGAGGCCGATGACGTGCAGGCCGAGGCCGCCCGGCGGGAAGCGCTGGGCGCGAAGAAGATCGCCTTCGTGCGCGACCGCTGGTGGGTGATGTGGAAGCGCCGACCGGCCAACGCTTCTGCGTGGTGCCGATGGCGCATCCCGAGCGCGGGTTTCCGCCGCGAACCTGGGATTGACCCCTCCCGCCTGCGGCGCGCCTATGGCTTGCCAGGCGTGCCCTCCAGCGCCGCCGCCACGAACGCCGCCAGCGCGGCGTTCACTTCGTCGCTGGTGATGCCGTCGCCCAGCATGAAATCGCTGCCCGGCTGCCCCACCTCGCCCTGCTTGAGCGCCGCCAGGCGCTGGCCGGCATCGCGCGGGGAGTCGAAGCCGATGCTCTGCAGCAGCACGCGCTCGCCCTGCACCAGCTTGAAATAGAACTGGCCATCGGCATCACGGTACTGCTTGAAGGTCGGCACCTCGCCGGCCTTGCGCGGGCGCTCCGCCGCCGCGGCGACGCTGATGCGGGAGAGGTCGCGCAGGCCCACCGCCTCGCGCAGGCGCGCGATCGCCGGGCGCGCATAGGCCTCGCGCAGGCGCGCGGCGCCGTCGCGGAGGATCGCCTCGATCTCGCCGGGGCGCGCCATCAGCGCCTCATAACGTTCGCGCAGCGGCGCGATTTCGGCGTCGATCCGCTCGAACAGCGCCTGCTTGGCCTCGCCCCAGGCGATGCCGGCGGCGAATGCGCGGGCGAAGGCGGCGGTCTCCTCGCGCGAGGCAAAGGCCTGGTAGAGCTGGAAGATCGCCGAGCCTTCGGTGGGCTTGGGCTCGCCCGGCGCGCGCGAGTCGGTGACGATGCCGGCGATCAGCTTCTTCAGCTCGGCGCGCGGCGCGAACAGCGGAATGGTGTTGCCGTAGCTCTTGCTCATCTTGCGCCCGTCCAGGCCCGGCAGGGTGGCCACCTGCTCGTCCACCACCGCCTCCGGCAGCACGAAATAGTCGCCGCCGTACACATGGTTGAACCGCTGGCCGAAGTCGCGCGCCATCTCGATGTGCTGGATCTGGTCGCGCCCGACCGGCACCCGCTGCGCGTTGAAGATCAGGATGTCGGCCGCCATCAGGACCGGGTACATGAACAGCCCGGCGGTGATGCCGGCGTCATCGTCCTCGCCCTCGGCGCGGTTCTTGTCCACCGCCGCCTTGTAGGCATGCGCGCGGTTGAGGATGCCCTTGGCGGCCACGCAGGTGAGCAGCCAGGTGAGTTCGGGAATCTCGGGGATGTCGCTCTGGCGGTAGAACCAGACCTTGTCCGGCTCCAGCCCGCAGGCCAGCCAGGCGGCGGCGATCTCGAGCGTGCTGCGCTGGGTGCGCGCCGGGTTTTGGGCCTTGATCAGGCTGTGGTAGTCGGCCAGGAAATAGAAGCTTTCCACTTCCGGCGCGCGCGAGGCGGCGATCGCCGGGCGGATCGCGCCGACATAGTTGCCGAGATGCGGGGTGCCGGACGTGGTGATGCCGGTCAGGACGCGGGTCTTGCTCATTCGATGCTGCGCGCAGGCATGGCTGGAACGGGCCTGCATTCTACCCGCCGCGGCAGGAGCCGCCCGCGCGGCCCGGATGCGCGCAGGGCCGGCGCGGGCCGGCCCTGCCAGGCACAGTGCGGCTTACTTGCCGGCGCGCTCGATCGCCTCGCCCGCCTTCTGCACGTCCTTGCCGACGCCCTTGACGGTGTTGCAGGCGGTCAGCGCGACCATGCACGCCAGCATCGCCAGGGCCAATTTTCCAAAACGCATCATCGCTGCTCTCCAGTGGAAGGACGGCGGCAGCTTAGAAGCCGGGCGGCGGGCACGCAACGCCCCGCCGCCCGCGCATCGGTGCGCGCGCTCAGCACTTCATGTCCTTGCAGTCCTCGGCCTTCTGCTCGACCTTCTCGCCGACCTTCTGCACGTCCTTGCCAGCGCCGGCGATGGTATTGCAGGCGGTCAGGGTGGTGCTGGCGAAGGCGGCCAGCAGGGCCAGGGCAAGCAAACGCTTCATGGGGAAACCTCCTCGGAAGATGGTGGGCGCAGGCACCTCCGTGCCCGCGCGTCGATGGAAGCATCCCGCTGCGTGAAGCCGGCGTGGACGCCGGGCGCCGCGGCCGAACCGCAGGTGAACCGCAGCCACCCGCACCCTGCCCCCGGCGTTCAGCCGCGCGGCTCAATCCCGCATCAAGGTGGACTTGCCGAACAGGCTTTCCACCAGGTCCACCGCCAGCTTCGCAGTGGCGTTGCGCTTGTCCAGGGTCGGGTTGATCTCGACCAGATCCAGCGAGCCCAGGCGGCCGGTGTCGGCCACCATCTCCATGATCAGCTGCGCCTCGCGGTAGTTGATCCCGCCCGGCACCCGGGTGCCAGTGCCGGGGGCGATCGCGGGGTCCAGCATGTCCACGTCGAAGCTGACGTGCAGGTGGGTGTCCGCGTCCACGCCTTCCAGCGCCTCCTCCATCGCGCGGCGCATGCCGACCTCGTCGATGTAGCGCATGTCGTAGATGTCCAGGCCGTACTCCTTGACCAGCCGCTTCTCGCCCGGATCCACCGAACGGATGCCGATCTGGCGCACCTGGTCCGGCGTGATCGCGGGCGTCACCCCGCCAAGGCGAGTCAGCGCCTCCGGCCCCAGCCCACACAGGCAGGCCACCGGCATCCCGTGGAGGTTGCCGCTGGGGGTGATTTCGGAGGTGTTGAAATCGGCGTGCGCGTCCAGCCACAGCACGCGCAGGCGCTTGCCGCTGGCGCGGCAGTGCGCGGCCACCGCGGCGATCGCGCCGATCGCCAGGCAATGGTCGCCGCCGAGCATGATCGGCAGGCGGCCGGCCTGCAGCTCGCGGCTGCTGCAGTCGAACACCGCGCGGTTCCAGGCCACGACTTCGTCGAGGTGGCGATAGCCGCCGCTGGGCGGGGCGACCGGGTTGCGCGGGCCCTGCAGGTCGCCCACGTCGCGCGCATCGACCCCGCGCGCGACCAGCGCCTCCACCAGCCCGGCCACGCGCAGGGCCTCCGGGCCCATCGAGGCGCCGCGCCGGGAAGCACCGATATCGGTGGGGACGCCGAACACGGACACGGGCGGATAGGGACGGGTCATGGGGCCTCCTGCATGGCGCTGGGCGCCCGCGCGCGGCAGGCATCCCGGGACTGGTGCCGCTTGTCCGAATCGAACGGACGACCTGCTGTTTACAAGGCAGCTGCTCTACCAACTGAGCTAAAGCGGCGCGAACCCGGATTCTAGCAGCCGCGGCCATCGCCGGCCGCGGCCTGGCTCAGCGCGCCGCGGGGCAGGCCTGCACGCGCGCGGGGGCGATCGCCGCCAGCCGCGCCGGCTCCACGCCCGCGGGGATGCGTGCGTCCAGCCAGCCCACGCCGGCGGCCGGTTCCACCGGGGCCACCTGCGCCTGCACGCCCTTGCCGGCCAGCTCTTGGGCCCGCCGGCGCGCCCCGGCCTCGCTGCTGAAGCGGCCCAGCGCGATGCCGTTGGCGTCCTCGCCGGCCGACAGCACGAACAGGTCGCGCACGCCGGACGCCCGCAGGCGCTCGGCCAGCGCCTGCGCCGCCTCGCGCGAGGGCTGCGGCGGCAGGAACACCTTCCAGCCGCGCGTGCTCCTGGCGGCGGCCGGCACCGCGCGCACCGACGCCCCGAGCGCGTCCAGCGCCGCCTGCGC
>CAYYAT010000123.1:0-5927 GCA_964469595.1 uncultured Thermomonas sp. | reverse complement strand
GCTGATGGGCCACCTGTTCGCCACCACCGACCTGGAGAAGAGCTACCGGGTCAACATGAACGTGATCGGGCTGGACGGGCGTCCGCAGGTGAAGAACCTGAAGCTGCTGCTGACGGAGTGGCTCACGTTCCGCCAGGACACCGTGACCCGCCGCCTCAAGCACCGCCTGGACAAGGTCGAGCGCCGCCTGCACCTGCTGGACGGCCTGCTGGTGGCGTTCCTCAACCTCGACGAGGTGATCCGCATCATCCGCAGCGAGGACGAGCCCAAGCCCGTGCTGATGGCGCGCTTCGGGCTGTCCGAGGACCAGGCCGACTACATCCTCGACACCAAGCTGCGCCAGCTGGCGCGGCTGGAGGAAATGAAGATCCGCGGCGAGCAGGACGCGCTGGCCGCCGAGCGCAAGACCCTGCTGGCCACCCTCGAAAGCAAGGCCAAGCTCAAGAAACTGATCAAGGACGAGCTGCTGGCCGACGCCAAGAAGTTCGGCGACGCCCGCCGCAGCCCGCTGGTGGCGCGCCAGGCCGCGCAGGCGCTGGACGAGACCGAGCTGGTCGCCAGCGAGCCGATGACCGTGGTGCTGAGCGAGAAGGGCTGGGTGCGTGCGGCCAAAGGCCACGACATCGACGCCGCCAGTCTGTCCTACCGCGAAGGCGACGGGCTGCTGGCCGCGGTGCGCACGCGCAGCAACCAGCAGGTCGCCTTCCTCGATTCCGCCGGGCGCAGCTACTCCACCGCCGTGCATACCCTGCCGTCGGCGCGCGGCAACGGCGAGCCGCTGACCGGCCGCTTCAGTCCGCCGCCAGGCGCCAGCTTCCAGGCGCTGGCCAGCGCCGGCGGCGACGAGCGCCTGGTGCTGGCCTCCAGCTACGGCTACGGCTTCGTCACCCGCTTCGAGAACCTGATCAGCCGGCAGAAGGCGGGCAAGGCGCTGCTCTCGCTGTCGGATGGCGCGCGCGTGCTGGCGCCCGCGCCGGTGCACGACCCCGACGGCGACCGCATCGTCGTGGTCACCAGCGCCGGCCACGTGCTGGCGTTCCCGGTGGCCGAGCTGCCGGAACTGGACAAGGGCAAGGGCAACAAGCTGATCGAGATCCCCAAGGCCAAGCGCGGCACCGAGCAGGTGGTGGCGGTGGCGGTGGTGCCCGCTGGCGGCAAGCTACTGGTCGCCTCCGGTGCGCGCACCATGACCCTGGCATTCAAGGACCTGGACGCCTACCTCGGCGCGCGCGGCGCGCGCGGCGGGCTGCTGCCGCGCGGCTGGCAGAAGGTGGATGGATTGTCGGTGGAGACCTGACGTTGCGGCGGCGGCGAGACCGTCGTGCATGCCCCGCAGCGGCATTTCGAGCTGCGTAGCGGGATGCGCGGCGGTAGGCGCCGCCGATCCGAGGAGACACACATGCAACCCGACTTCTGGCAACAGCGCTGGGCCGAACAGCAGATCGGCTTCCACCAGGCCACGCCGACGCCGCTGCTGCTCAAGCACTGGCCGGCGCTGGGGGTGCCCGCCGGCGCCACCGTGTTCGTGCCGCTGGCCGGCAAATCGCTGGACATGGCGTGGCTGGCCGGCCAGGGCTACCGCGTGCTTGGCGTGGAGCTGTCGCAGATCGCGGTGGACGCCTTCTTCGCCGAGCACGGGCTGGGGCCCGAGGTCGAGAACACCCGCTACGGCCGGCACCACCGCGCCGGCGGCATCGAGCTGATCTGCGGCGATGCCTTCGGGCTGGACGCCGACCTGCTGGCCGGCTGCGCCGCAGTGTTCGACCGCGCCGCGCTGATCGCGCTGCCGCCGCCGATGCGCCGACGCTACGCGGGCGAGCTGTATGCGCGCCTGCCCCGGGGCTGCCGCGGCCTGCTGATCACCCTGGAATATCCGCAGGCCGAGCGCGACGGCCCGCCGTTCAGCGTGGAGCTGCCGGAAGTCGAGGCGCTGTATGCCGATGGCTGGTCCCTGCAGCCACTGGAGCAGCGGCCGATTCCGCCCGGCAATCCCGGCTTCCTCGCCGGCGTCTCGCGCCTGGATACCCGCGTGTACCGGCTGGACCGCCGCTGAACCGCGCCCGCCGGGATCGGCCGCAATCGTTGACCAGGATCAAGTCGCCCCCGCCCGCGGCTGCCTAAGCTGCGGACATGCACTCCCAGCACGTCACCTTCGATGCCGATCTGCTGCGCCGCTACGACCGGCCCGGACCGCGCTACACCTCGTATCCAACCGCGCCGCAGTTCAATGCCGACTTCGGCGAGGCGCAGCTGCGCGCGGTGATCCAGGCCAGCAACGAGGAACCGATCCCGCGCCGGCTGTCGCTGTACGTACACGTGCCGTTCTGCTTCAGCCCGTGCTTCTACTGCGGCTGCAACCGCGTGATCACCCGCGATGCCGCGCGCGCCGACGCCTACCTGGCGCGCCTGCACCGCGAGATCGCGCTGGTCGCGCCGCTGTTCGACCGCGACCGCGAGGTGATCCAGCTGCACTTCGGCGGCGGCACCCCGAATTTCCTCTCGCCCGCCCAGCTGGCGGACGTGGTGGACGCCCTGCGCCGCCAGTTCCACTTCGCCGAGGGCGACGACCGCGACATCTCGATCGAGATCGACCCGCGCTACTGCCCGGCCGACTGGCTGCCGCCGCTGGCCGCCGCCGGCTTCAACCGGATCAGCCTCGGCGTGCAGGACTTCGACCCGGCCGTGCAGCAGGCGGTGAACCGCGTGCAGGGCGTGGCCGAGACCCGCGCGGTGATCGCGTCCGCGCGCCGGGCGGGGATGCGCTCGGTCAACATCGACCTCATCTACGGCCTGCCGGCGCAGACCCTGGAGGGCTTCGCGCGCACGCTGGACACAGTGATCGCGCTGCAGCCGGACCGGCTCGCGGTGTACAGCTACGCCCACCTGCCGCACCTGTTCAAGCCGCAGAAGCAGATCGACGAAACCCTGCTGCTGGACGGCGAGGCCAAGCTGGCGCTGCTGCAGCTGGCGGTGGAGAAGCTCACCGCCGCCGGCTACGTGTACATCGGCATGGACCATTTCGCCCTGCCCGACGACGAGCTGGCGCGCGCGCAGCAGCGCGGCGGGCTGCACCGCAACTTCATGGGCTACACCACCCATGCCGACAGCGACCTGGTGGGCCTCGGGGTATCGGCGATCAGCCACATCGGCAACAGCTTCAGCCAGAACCCGCGCGACCTGCCCGACTGGGAGGCCGCGATCGACGACGGCCGCCTGCCGGTATTCCGCGGCATGCACATGAGCGAGGACGACGAACTGCGCGCCGACCTGATCCAGTCGCTGATGTGCCAGGGCGAGATCCCGGTCGCCGCGCTGGAGCGCCGCTACGGGATCGACTTCCGCCGCTACTTCGCCGAGGACATCGTGCGCCTGCGCCCGCTGATCCAGGACGGCCTGGCGCGGGTGCTGCCCGACCGCATCCAGGCCACCGCGCACGGGCGCCTGTTGCTGCGTAATATCGCGATGTGCTTCGACCGCTACCTCGCCCCGCCCGACCCCGACGCCCGGCCGCGCTACTCGCGGGCGATCTGAGCCGCGCACGCATGGTCCCGCACGCCTGTCGGAGGCCGCGATGAGCAGCCTGCCGTTCCCGCGCCAGGGCCCGCAGACGCTGGCCGACGATGGCAACGAACTGCGCTTCTGCTCCACCTGCGCGTTCTCGCACGCCTGCCTGTCGCAGGGCATGGACAAGAACGCGCTGATGGACCTGCACGTCCTGGTGGAGCACGTCGGCCCGTTCCATGCCGGCGAAGTGCTGTTCCGCGAAGGCGATCCGTTCGACGCGATCGCCGCAGTGCGCGCCGGCTGCGTGAAGACCTGCGTCACCGACCGCGACGGCCGCGAGCACGTGCTCGGCTTCCACTTCCCGGGCGAGGTCATCGGCCTGAACGCGATCGACGGCCACCGCTATCCCTGCGATGCGGTCGCTTTGGACACGGTGATGCTGTGCCGCTTCTCGTTCCCGAAGATGTCGCTGCTGGCGTCCAAGGTGCCCGGCCTGCAACGGGAACTGTTCCGGCTGCTCAGCCGCGACATCGGCCGCGCCGCCCTGCTTGCCGGCGACTGGAGCGCCGACCAGCGGATGGCCGCGTTCCTGGTGGGGATGGCGCGGCGGCTGGCGGCGCGCGGCTTCTCCGCGACCCGCTTTCAGCTGACGATGGCGCGTACCGACATCGCCAACTACCTGCGGCTGGCCCCGGAGACGGTGAGCCGGGTGCTTCGCCGGATGCAGGACGAGGGCCTGCTGGCGGTGGACCGGCGCGAGGTGGAGCTGCTGGACCCGCATCGGCTGGAAGCGCTGGCAGCGCCGATCCTGCGCGATTGAGCGCGCGCCGCGGGGCGTGCATCGCCTCCGGTTGACCCATGTCATGGAGCGGCGGCCGCGTCCGTCCGAGCATGCCTGCGACCGTCCAACCGAGGGAGAGTCGCAATGTCCATCACCAAACGGCTGTGGCTGGGGCTGGGTGCCCTGCTGGCCGCCAGTTTCGCGGTCATGCTGTGGCTGGGCGTGAACCTGGTCCACACCGCGCCGCCGATTCCCGCGCGCGTGGTCGCCGCCAGCGGCCAGACGCTGTACACCCGGGCCGACATCGAGCGTGGCCGCCAGGTCTGGCAGAGCATCGGCGGCCAGCAGCTGGGCTCGATCTGGGGCCACGGCGCCCTGGTCGCGCCCGACTGGTCGGCCGACTGGCTGCACCGCGAGACCGAAGCCATGCTGGAACTGCAGGCGCGCGCGGATACCGGGCAGTCGTACTCCAGCCTGGACCCGGGCGAGCAGGCGAAGGTGCAAGCCGCGGTCAAGCCGCTGGTACGCGCCAACACCTACGATCCCGACAAGGACGAGATCGTGGTCAGCGACCAGCGTGCACGCGCGATCAGCGCGGTTGCCGCGCACTACGAAAGCCTGTTCTCGAACGATCCGGCTACCCACGCGCTGCGCGTGGGCTATGCGATGCGCGAGGGCACGGTGCCGGATGCCGACAACCGGCGGGCGATGACCGCGTTCTTCTTCTGGACGGCCTGGGCCGCCGGTACCGACCGTCCCGGCGAGACGCACCGCACCTATACCAACAACTGGCCGTACGAGCCGCTGACCGGCAACACGCCGACCTCGGACACCTTCATCTGGTCGGTGTTCTCGCTGCTGTTCCTGCTCGGCGGCATCGGCCTCCTGGCTTGGCATTACGCGGTGTACCACGGCAAGGACGCACTGCCGACGCCGCCGCCCAGCGACCCGCTGAAAGGACTGGCGATCACCCCGTCGATGCGCGCCACCGGCAAGTACTTCTGGGTGGTGGTCGCCCTGTTCCTGGTGCAGATCCTGCTGGGCGCCACCACCGCTCACTTCCAGGTGGAAGGCCAGGAAGCCTACGGCTTCAAGATCGCGGAGATCCTGCCCTACTCGCTGACCCGCAGCTGGCACACCCAGCTGGCGGTGCTGTGGATCGCCACCGCCTGGCTGGGCACCGGCCTGTACATCGCACCGGCGATTTCCGGGCACGAGCCGAAGTACCAGCGCGCCGGCGTCAACTTCCTGTTCGCATGCCTGCTGGTCATCGTGGTCGGCGCCTTCGCCGGGCAGTGGTTCGCGGTGATGCAGAAGCTGGGCCTGAAGTACAACTTCTGGTTCGGCCACCAGGGCTGGGAATACGTGGACATCGGCCGCTTCTGGCAGGCGTTCCTGTTCGTCGGGCTGCTGCTGTGGCTGGTGCTGGTGGGGCGCGCGCTGTGGCCGGCGCTGAAGCGCCGGGACGAGATGAGCTCGATCGTCGGCCTGCTGTTCCTCTCCACGATCGCCATCGGCCTGTTCTACGGCGCCGGCCTGATGTGGAGCGAGAACAGCCACATCTCGGTGGTCGAATACTGGCGCTGGTGGGTGGTGCACCTGTGGGTGGAGGGCTTCTTCGAGGTGTTCGCGGTGGCGGTCA
>CAYYAT010000122.1:3939-5955 GCA_964469595.1 uncultured Thermomonas sp. | reverse complement strand
TAGGGTTCCGGCGGCACCGCGGTGCGCAGGCTGATCTGGTACTGGTTGCCGCCCGCATCCGGACGGTCGCCGGCATGCATCGGCTGGTGCACGTCACCGACGAAGTGCACCACGAACTTGAGGGCGTCGCGGCGTGCGTCCAGCGGCTGGCGGCGGTCGCCCAGGATCGCCAGCTGGCGCTGGATCGCGCCGACCACGCAGTTGCCGTCCGGGCAGTCGCGCGCGAGGTCGAAATCGCAGCCGCCGCCCTTGGCATTGATGTAGTGCCAGCGCGAGGTGGCCTTGAACCGGTCGGGATCGAGGCTGCGCAGGTCGTCGGCCCACGAGGCCACGCCGGCCAGGGTCGGGATCGGCTCGCCGGCCAGCAGCGCGGCGACTTCGGCGCGGGCCTTGGGGTCGAGGTGGCGCTGGGCGATCTCGCCGACCATGGCATGGCCCAGGCGCGACCAGGCCAGCGCGGTGGAAGTGGCGCCCAGGCACAGCAGGGCGAGCAGCAGGAAGCGGGTGCGGAGGTTCGTCGTCATGCCGGCAAGCATAGCCCGGCATGACGACGCGCGGATGACCGTCCTCAGAACTCGAACACGTAGGCGATGCCGTACACCGAGGGGTCGATGTGCACGGTGTTGGGTGCGCCGAGGTTGGCGCCGTTCAGCTTGACCTTGGTGTCGATGTCGATGGCGCGGTAATCGATGCGGAGCGCGCTCCGCTCGCCGACCCGGACATCCACGCCGACGTGGCCGGCCAGGCCCCAGGAATCCGACAGGCTCAGGCGGGTGCCGGCGATCGGCCCGGTGGTGCGGGTGCCGAAGAAGCGGGTGTAGTTCACGCCGGCACCGATGAACGGACGCAGCTTGCCCTGGCCGAAGTGGTACTGCAGCGACACCGTGGGCGGCAGATGCTTGGTGGAGCCGACCTTGCCCACGCCCACCACGTCGATGTCGTGCTGGAACGGCAGCGCGGCCAGCACTTCCACGCCCAGGTTGTCCTTCAGGAAGTACTCGGCGGTGATGGTGGGGCGGGTGTTGTTGCCAACGTCCATCTTCAGGTTGCCCAGCGGAGTGCCGACCAGGGTGCCGTTGTTCGACCTGGGCGCGACGGTGTGGACACCGACGCCGAGCGTCCAGTGCCCGGCGGACTGGGCGAAGGCGGGGCTGGCGGCCAGGGCCAGGGCGGCGGCGAGGGTAAGACGGGGCAGGGCCATGCGGGATCTCCTTTGTGGTTTCAGCTGAAACCAATTCTCCGGGCCCGCCGAGGCCGCGTATTGATCGGCGTCAAACCGGCCTGCCCCGAGGCCGGGCCGCCGCACCGGGGTGATCCGCTAAAATGGCGGTTTCCCCGTGCCCATCCGCAGGAGTTCCGCATGGCCATCAAGGTCGGTATCAACGGTTTCGGTCGCATCGGTCGCTGCGTGTTCCGCGCGGCGGTGCAGAACTTCGGCGACGACATCGAGATCGTCGGCATCAACGATCTGCTGGAGCCGGACTACCTGGCCTACATGCTGCGCTACGACTCCGTGCACGGCCGCTTCGACGGCGACGTGCAGGTGGTGGACGGCCAGTTGGTGGTGAACGGCAAGACCATCCGCCTGACCGCCGAGCGCGACCCGGCCAACCTGAAGTGGGACGCCGTCGGTGCCGAGGTGGTGCTGGAGTCCACCGGGCTGTTCCTCACCGACGAGACCGCGCGCAAGCATATCGCCGCCGGCGCGAAGAAAGTGCTGATGTCGGCGCCGTCGAAGGACGCCACCCCGATGTTCGTGTACGGCGTGAACCACGCCAAGTACGCCGGCGAGGACGTGATCTCCAACGCCTCCTGCACCACCAACTGCCTGGCCCCGATCGCCAAGGTGCTGCATGACAAGTGGGGCATCAAGCGCGGCCTGATGACCACCGTGCACGCGGCGACCGCGACCCAGAAGACCGTGGACGGCCCGTCCAACAAGGACTGGCGCGGCGGCCGCGGCATCCTCGAGAACATCATCCCGTCCAGCACCGGCGCGGCCAAGGCGGTGGGCGT
>CAYYAT010000122.1:0-3929 GCA_964469595.1 uncultured Thermomonas sp. | reverse complement strand
GGTCGACCTCACCGTGGAGCTGGAGAAGCCCGCCACCTACGCCGAGATCTGCGCGGAGATGAAGGCGCAGAGCGAAGGCGCGCTGAAGGGCATCCTGGGCTACACCGAGGACAAGGTGGTGGCCACCGATTTCCGCGGCGACGCGCGCACCAGCATCTTCGACGCCGAGGCCGGCATCGCGCTGGATTCCACCTTCGTCAAGCTGGTGAGTTGGTACGACAATGAGTGGGGCTACTCCAACAAGTGCCTGGAGATGGTCCGGGTGATGGCGGGCAAGTGACTGCCGCCGGGCGCCGCATGATCCAGACGAAGCCCCGCCGAGCGCGGGGCTTCGTGTATGGCGGTGCGCGGGCAGGTTTGCCCATGGCCGTGGTATAGAGGCATCCCATGCGAAGCGGCGAGGACGCCAGCGGCACCTGGAGCATGCGCCACCGGCTGGCGTTCGGGCTGGCGCTGGTCACCCTGTTGCCGGTGCTGCTGTTCGGCGCGGCCCTGCTGTGGAGCCAGTGGCGCGACAGCCGCGACACCTTGTTCATGCGCCTCGACGCCAATGCGCGGCTGAATGCCGGGGTGATCGACGACTACATCGACGCGCAGCAGGCCGGGCTGGATCTGCTCGCCGACCAGATGGCGATGGACCTGTCGCGCGCCAAGCCCGACCTCGCCAAGCTGCTGTACATCTATCCCGGCATGCTGCGCGCCCTGCATGTGGATGCCGACGGCAACGTCACCCTGGTGCGCGACGCCCGCGGGCGCGAGCTGGCGCCGCCGGCCGGCGGGGTCGGGGGCGAGGCCTGGTTCCGCTGGGTGCGCGCGCAGTCGCGCATCCATGTCTCCGGGGTCCACCGCCAGGATGCCTATGGCGACGAGGCGGTGGTGACGATCTCGGCGCCGGTGCTGCGCGGCAATACGTTCGATGGTGCCTTGCAGGCGGCGATCCCGGTCGAGAGTTTCACCCGCCTGCCTTCGGAAAGCCTGGCCCGGCGCGACCTGCAGCTGCTCCTGCTGGATGCCGACAACCGTGTGATCCACGCCGCGCCGGCGCTGGATTTCTCGATACTGGCCGATGCCGGCCCGCAAGGCCGCCAGCTGCGCGCGCTGGCGCAGCCCTCCGGCCGCGAGGTGCGGGTGCGGCGCATGCCGGGGCTGCTGCATGACGGGGATGATGGCTACGTGGCCGCGGTGCGATTGCAGCACGGCTGGACCCTGGCGCTAGTGGCGCCGGGCGCCGTCCTGCGAGCGCCGCTGCTGCCCTGGCTGTTGCTGCTGGCGGCGATGCTGGGCGCCACCCTCCTGGGCGTGGGCGCGGCGATCTGGTGGCAGCGCAAGATGCTGAGCGACAGCCTCGGTTATCTGCTGGCCAGCCTACGCGGCTATGCGCTGGGCGGGCGCATCGACACCAGCGTGAACGCCCGCCTGCCGGTCGAATTGCTGCCGCTGGCCGAGGGCATCGGCGAACTGGGCGCGCGCATGAACGCGGCCTTCGACGAACTCAACAAGGTGCTGGAGGAGCGCGAGCACGTGATCGCCACCCGCACCGATTCGCTGCGCCAGGCAGTGGCGGAGCTGGACCGCCTCAGCCGCACCGATGCGCTCACCGGTAGCCTGAACTACCGGGGGTTCGTGGAGGCCGGCGAACGCCTGTGGGGCGAGGCGCAGGCCAGCGGCAAGCCGCTGTCGGTGCTGGCGCTGGATATCGACTATTTCAAGCGCTACAACGATCTCTACGGGCATTCCGAGGGCGACAGCGCCCTGCGCCGGTTCGCGGGCGCGGTACGCAGTGCCCTGCTGCACTCCGACGACGTGCTGGCACGGCCGGGTGGCGAGGAGTTCACCGTGCTGCTGCCGGCGACCACCCATGCGCAGGCCATGCATGTCGCCAAGCGGGTATGCCAACGCGTGCGCGATGCAGATATCGCGCATGCCGGCTCGCCCAAGCAGCGGATCACGGTCAGCGTGGGCGTGGCCACCCTGCAGCCGGGGGACACCGAGGTGGAGGACATCCTCAAGCGCGCGGACGCGGCGCTGTACCGCGCCAAGGCCGCCGGGCGCGACACCATCAGCGACTGACCGCGCGCCGCCGGGTTTGAACCGCTGCCGGCGCGACGCGACAATGGCGGCCTTTCCACTTCTGGCGGCCCGCCCATGTCCATCCTCCGCATGACCGACCTCGACCTTGCCGGCAAGCGCGTGCTGATCCGGCAGGATCTCAATGTGCCGATCGACGCGTCCGGCCACATCGCGTCCGAACAGCGCATCCTCGCCTCGCTACCCACCCTGCGCCTGGCGCTGGAGAAGGGCGCGGCGGTGATGGTGATGTCGCACCTGGGGCGGCCGAAGGAGGGCACGTGGAGCGCCGCCGATTCGCTGGCGCCGGTGGCCGCACGGTTGTCCGAACTGCTTGGCCGTGAAGTGCCGCTGGTGAAGGACTGGGTGGATGGCGTGGACGTGGCGCCGGGCCAACTGGTGCTGCTGGAAAACTGCCGCATGAACGTCGGCGAGAAGGCCGACGACGAGGCGCTGTCGAGGAAGTACGCGGCGCTGTGCGACGTGTTCGTGATGGACGCCTTCGGCACCGCGCACCGCGCGCAGGCGTCCACCCACGGTGTCATCCGCTTCGCCCCGGTCGCCTGCGGCGGCCCGCTGCTGATGGCCGAGCTCGATGCGCTGGACAAGGCGCTGGCCAACCCGGCGCGGCCGCTGCTGGCGATCGTCGCTGGCAGCAAGGTCAGCACCAAGCTCGAACTGCTGGGCAGCCTGGTCGCCAAGGTCGACCAGCTGATCGTCGGCGGCGGGATCGCCAATACCTTCATCGCCGCGCTGGGCCACGGCGTCGGCAAGTCGCTGGTGGAGCCGGACCTGCTCGACACCGCGAAGCAGATCATGGCGGATGCGCATGCGCGCGGCGCGGACATCCCGCTGCCGCTCGACGTGGTGGTCGCGCCGGCATTCGCCGCCGACGCCCCGGCCACCGTCAAGGCGGTGGACGCGGTGGGCGCGGAGGACATGATCCTCGACATCGGCCCGGCCACCGCCGCGCGCTACGCCGAGCTCATCGCCAAGGCCGGCACCGTGGTCTGGAACGGCCCGGTGGGCGTGTTCGAGTTCGATGCGTTCGCGGCCGGCACCGAGGCGGTGGCACGCGCGATCGCCGCCTCCAGCGCGTTCTCCATCGCCGGCGGCGGCGACACCCTCGCGGCCGTGGACAAGTTCGGCATCGCCTCCGGGGTGTCCTACATCTCCACCGGCGGCGGCGCGTTCCTGGAGTTCCTGGAGGGCAAGACCCTGCCGGCGGTGGCCGCGCTGCAGGCGCGCGCCGGCTGAAGTCGATTGCAGGCCCCGGCGCCGGCGTTCGCAGGACGGATCGCCGTGGTAGCGTGGGATCAACCTCAAGAAGACGATCCCACGCCTCCATGACCGCTGCCGCCACGCCCGAACAACGCCGCCACACCCGCATCGTCGCCACCCTCGGCCCGGCCACCGATCCGCCGGAGGTGCTGGAGGCGGTGCTGCGCGCGGGGGTGGACGTGGTGCGGCTGAACTTCTCGCACGGCGACCCGTCCGCGCAGGTGGCGCGCGGCGAGGCGGTGCGCGCGATGGCGGCCAAGATCGGGCGCGAGGTCGGCATCCTGGCCGACCTGCCGGGGCCGAAGATCCGCATCGAGACCTTCGCCGCGGGCAAGGTGCAGCTGCGGGCCGGCGAGCGCTTCGACCTGGTGGCCAGCCTCGACGCGCCGCCCGGCGATGCCGCCCAGGTGGGCGTGAGCTACCTCGAGCTGCCGGCCGATGTCGCGCCGGGCGACGTGCTGCTGCTGGACGACGGTCTGGTGCAGCTGCAGGTCGAGGCGGTGCAGGGCGAGCGCATCGTCACCACGGTGCTCAACGACGGCGTGCTGTCCGACCGCAAGGGCCTGAACAAGCAGGGCGGC
>CAYYAT010000121.1:0-5963 GCA_964469595.1 uncultured Thermomonas sp. | reverse complement strand
GACCGCGATGCGCCCGCCCCCGCCGCCGGTGGAAGCCATCACCGACGTGCAGGTCTTCCGGATCGACGTGCCCGCCGCGCTCGCCGCGCGGCTGGCCGAACAGGTGCTGCAGCAGCGCAAGCCGACGCTGGCCTGCCTGGCGGTGGATGACCGCGATCCGAGACCGAACGTGCTGGAAGCGATGACCGTGCCGCCGCGCACCCGCGTGCTGGCCGCCTCGGCCTGCACCGGCAAGGACGGCCTTGCGATCGCGGTCCGCGACTACATGACCGACGGCAGTGGAAGCGGCGAAGTCAGCCTCGACGTGGCTGGACAGCCAACGCAGGTGCTGGCGGTGGAACGCACCGGCACCCGCTGGAACATCCTCGGAAAGGCGCAGGGCGCGCGCTAGCCGGACCGTGCCAGCGCGCGCCCGCACCGGGCGATGGCGCTAACGCGCCGTCACTTCTTCACCGGCGGCGCCGGCGGCTGCGGCGGGCGGTGCATGCCGTCGTGCATCGGCCGGCAGACCTCACCCATCTTCGCGAACTCGTCGCGGCTCAACTGGCCGTCCTTGTTGGTGTCGGCCTTGTCGAAGCACTCGGTGCGCATCTTCTCCATCTTTTCCTTCCACTGCGGATCCATCGCGCGCCCGCCGCCCGGGCCCTTCGGGCCGTCCGCGCCGCGGCCGCCCCAGGCCGGCAACTCGTCCGCGGTCAGCTTGCCGTCCTTGTTCTTGTCGAGCTGGTCGAACCTGGCCGCCAGGCGCGGGTACTTGGCCGCTTCCTCGCGGGTGATCACGCCGTCGCCATTGGCATCGGCCTTCATCATCGGCGAGGCGGGCGGCGGCGGCGCGCTCTGCGCCAGGGCCAGGCCGGATACGGCGGTCGTGGCCAGGGCCAGGACCAGCAGCTGCAACTTCTTCATCGTGTCTCCTCCACCCGGCACCAGTTCCGGGGTGCTGCTGGAAACGCCCCGCACGCATCGCGGTTGACCGCGCATCCCTGCGCGCGGCTGAACGCCGGCGCTATGCTGCGCGCATGGGCGGCAACGACGACAACCTGCGGCTGTTCCACAGCACCCCGCATCCCTGCGGCTACTGGCCGGGACGCCGGGCCCGCGACCTGGTGCTGGACCCGCGCGATCCGCGCCTGCCCGCGCTGTATCCGATGGCGCTGCAATGGGGCTTCCGCCGTTCCGGCGACATCGTGTACCGCCCCAGCTGCGGCAGCTGCCAGGCCTGCGTGCCGGTGCGGATCCCGGTAGCCGCGTTCCAGCCGGACCGCAGCCAGCGCCGCTGCCTGGCGCGCAATGCCGACATCGACACCCACATCGTGCATCCCGCCTGCAGCGACGAATACCTGCGCCTGTACCAGCGCTACCTGGCGTTCCGCCATCCCGGCGGCGGCATGGACGGGCACGGCGCGCACGAGTTCGAGCAGTTCCTGATCGGCAGCTGGAACGAAAGCCGGTTCCTGGAACTGCGCCAGCGCGACAGCCACCGGCTGCTGGCGGTGGCTGTCACCGACCTGGCCGAGGATGCGCTGTCTGCGGTCTATACCTTCTACGACCCGGACCAGGCCGCGCGCGGGCTGGGCATCCTGGGCATCCTGCAGCAGCTGGACTGGGCGCGCCGCAGCGGCCGCGATTATCTGTACCTGGGCTACTGGATCGCCGGGCACCCGAAGATGGACTACAAGCGCCGCTTCCAGCCGCTGGAGGCGTTCGACGGGCGCCGCTGGCAGCCAATGCCCGCCGCCTGAACGTGGCGTGTCGCCCGGGCATCGCGCCATCCCGGAGTGGCGTGCGATCCTGTGCCGATGCCGCGCCTTCTCCCCCATCGGCTGCTGCCGGCCCTGCTGTCGCTGATCCTGGCCGCCTGCTCGCCGCCGTCGCTGCCGTTCGCGCGCCTGGCCGGGCTGGTGACCGATCCGGAGCTGGACGAGATCAGCGGGCTGGCGGCCTCGCACGTGCACGAAGGCGTGCTGTGGGTGCACAACGACAGCGGCAACCCGGCGCGGCTGTACGCCATCAATACCCGCGGCCGGCTGCTGGCGCGGTTCGACGTGGCCGGCGCACGCAACATCGACTGGGAGGACATCGCCAGCTTCACCCTCGGTGGCCACCGCTACCTGCTGCTGGCCGACACCGGCGACAACGGCGGCCACCGCCGCGATTTCGTGCTGCACGTGTTCGAGGAGCCGGCGGTGCTGGCCGATGGCACCCTGACCCCGGCCTGGTCGATCCCCGCGCGCTGGCCGGACGGCTCGCGCGACTGCGAGGCGGTGGCAGTGGACCCGGTGCGCGGCCAGGTGCTGCTGATCTCCAAGAAGCGCACGCCGGCCGAGCTGTTCAGCCTGCCGCTGGCCGACCCGCACGGGCGGGTGCAGGAGGCGCGCCGGATCGGGCGCCTGGCCGGAGTGCCGGAGGTCGGGCCGCAACTGCGCCAGAAGGACCCGAAGATGGCCGCGCTGTTCTCGCAGGTGACCGCCGCCGACATTTCCCCCGACCGCCGCACGCTGGCGGTGCTGACCTACGGCAGCGTGCTGTTCTACCGGCGCGACGCGGGCGAAGACTGGGCCGCGGCGGTGGCCCGCGCGCCGGAGGCCCACGACGTGCCGCTGATCCCGCAGGCCGAGGCGCTGGGCTGGAGCGCCGGCGGCGCCGGCCTGTACGCCAGCGGCGAATCCCGCCCGGCCCCGCTGTACTACCTCGTCCCGCAGCAGCCCCAAGCGCGCCCGCCGCCGGGACCCCGGTGACCGTTCGTCGGCAGGATCTTGCATAATTGATATCAAATTGATATCAATTCACCAGAACCCCGACCGAGCACGCCCATGAAAGAGATCCCGCTGCGTTCCCTGCCCGGCATCCCGATGCTGCTGATCCTGCTGCTGGCCACCGGCGCTGGCGCCTGGCTGCTGGTGACCGCCCTGCAGTTCCAACTGTGGCCGCAACTCGTCGCCGGCGTGCTGCTGGGCGGCGGCGCCCTGCTCTGCCTGGGCGGGCTGTACATGGTCGAACCCAACCAGGCGGCGGTACTCAGCCTGTTCGGCCGCTACGTCGGCACCGCCAAGGACAACGGCCTGCGCTGGAACAACCCCTTCTACGCGAAGAAGAAGGTTTCGCTGCGCGTGCGCAACTTCGAGTCCGGCAAGCTCAAGGTCAACGAACTGGACGGCAGCCCGATCGAGATCGCCGCGGTCATCGTGTGGCAGGTGGTGGACGCCTCGGAGGCGGTCTACAACGTGGACGACTACGAGAGCTTCGTGCACATCCAGTCCGAATCCGCGCTGCGCACGATGGCCACCAGCTATCCGTACGACCAGCACGAGGACGGCCAGATCGCACTGCGCAGCCACGCCGCGGAAGTCTCGCAGCACCTGCGCGACGAGCTCGCCGAGCGCCTGGCCGATGCCGGCGTGCAGGTGCTGGACGCGCGCATCAGTCATCTCGCCTACGCTCCGGAGATCGCCCAGGCCATGCTGCAGCGGCAGCAGGCGAACGCGATCATCGCCGCGCGCACCCGCATCGTCGCCGGCGCGGTGGGCATGGTCGAGATGGCGCTGGCCGAACTGCAGAAGAACGGCGTGGTCGAGCTGGACGAGGAGCGCAAGGCGCAGATGGTCAGCAACCTGCTGGTCGTGCTGTGCGGCGAGCGCGCCACCCAGCCGATCGTCAATGCCGGCACGCTGTACTAATGAACCGCCACGCGCCGTGAGCGAGAAGAAGGCTTATCCGCTGCGCATCAACGCCGAGATCCTGGCGGCGGCGCAGCGCTGGGCCGACGACGAGCTGCGCAGCCTCAACGCGCAGATCGAATACGTGCTGCGCGACGCGCTGCGCAAGGCCGGGCGGCTGCCGTCGCCACGCACTCCCTCCGAGGACGATCCCGAATGAACCGCCCCGCACCTCCCCGCCACCCCCTCCACCGCGCGCTGCTGGCCGGCGCGCTCGCCTTGGCCGGCGCGACCCACGCGCAGTCCGCCGATCCCGCCGCGCTCGCCCGCCAGGCGCTGGACCTGATGGATGCCGGCGATTACGCCAAGGTCGAAGGGCTGTTCACGCCACGCATGGCCGAGGCGGTCCCCGCCGAGAAGCTCAAGGCGGTCTGGGAATCCCTGCCCGTGCAGATGGGCAAGGCCACCGGGCGCGGCGACGCCACCACCGCCATGCAGGGCGACAGCGCCGTGGTGCAGGTGCCGCTGCACTTCGAGAAGGCCGAGCTGGTCGCCAAGTTCGCCATCGGCGCCGACGGCAAGATCGCCGGCTTCCTGGTGCAGCCCGCGCAGGCGGCCCCCGCCCCCGCTGCCGCCGTCGCGGCGGATGCGCCCTACGCCGAGCATGACATGGCGATCGGCGACGGTGCGCGCGCCCTGCCGGCCACCCTGGCCATGCCCAAGGGCGCAGGCCCGTTCCCGGCGGTGGTGCTGGTGCACGGCTCCGGCGCGCACGACCGCGACGAAACCATCGGCCCGAACAAGCCCTTCCTCGACCTCGCCCGCGGCCTCGCCGCGCAGGGCATCGCCGTGCTGCGCTACGAGAAGCGCACCAAGGCGCATCCGCAGGAGTTCGCGGGCGGCGACTTTGGCGTGGACGATGAAACCACCCTCGATGCCGTGCTGGCAGTGGACGCGTTGCGCAAGACCGACGGCATCGACCCCGGGCGCGTGTTCGTACTCGGCCACAGCCAGGGCGGGATGATGGCCCCGCGGATCGCCGCGCTGTCCGGCCACGTCAAGGGGCTGGTGCTGCTGGCGGCGCCAGCGCGCCCGCTGCTGGACATCGTGATCGAACAGAACCGGCGCATGGCGGTGCTGGACGACGGCAAGATCAGCGATACCGAACGCGCGGCGATCAACGCGCTGATCGCGCAGGTGCGGCAGACCCGCGACCCCGCCACGTCGGCCACGACCCGCACCGTGATGGGCCAGCCGGCCGGCTACTGGCACAGCATCGACAGCGTGGATGCGGTGGCCGAGGCGCGCCGGGTGGCACTGCCGATGCTGGTGCTGCAGGGCGGGCGCGACATCCAGGTGGTGGACGCCGACTGGCAGGCCTGGCGCGAGGCGTTCGACGGCGATCCCAGGGTCACCTTCACGCTGTATCCCGCGCTCAACCACCTCGGCATCCCCGGCGAGGGCGAGGGCTCGCTGGCCGAATACGCGCAGCCGGGGCATGTCGATCCGGCGCTGGTCGATAACGTCGCCGCCTGGGTCAAGGCGCACTGACGATGAAGCCGGCCACTGCCAGGCAGGATTTTCCGCTAGCGCCGATGGCGCCGTGGACATGGCCGGCCCTGCTCGGGCTATGGGCCTTGCTGCTGCTCTTCGCCCTGCTCGGCGGAACGCACGTGCAATCCCCCACGAACCCCGTGCCATGGTGGGTCATGACGCTGTTCGGCACGGCGCTGTTGCCTGCTGGCCTGCTATCGATGCTCGCGCATCGGCAGGTCAGCATCGAAGGCGACAGGGTGCTGGTCGCCGGGGCGTTGCTGTTCGCCCGGAATATCGCGATCAGCGATCTCGCGCTCGACAAGGCCCGGATCGTAAACCTCGACGAACACACGGAATACAAGCCGATGCTGCGCCTGCTCGGCTTCAATTTCCCCGGACTCACCGTGGGTATCTGCCTCCTGCGCAACCGCAGCCGGGCGTTCTGCCTGCTGACGTCGCAGCCCCAGGCCTTGCTGCTGCCGCAACGCAACGGCGGTCTGATCCTGGTCAGCCCGGAAAAACCGCAGGCCCTGCTGGAGGCCCTGCGCGCGGCGGTATGAGGACGCTCCGCGCTACCATGCGCGCATGCCCCGTTCGCCCGCCATCCCGCTGAAGACGGTCCTGCGCAATACCGCCGAGATCGAACTGTGGCCGGCGACGCTGCTGCAGGCGCGCGGCAATGGCCACGCGCGGCTGCTGGTGCGCGCCCGGCACGTGCTGCGGCGCAAGCGCGACGGCCGCTACCTGGCGGCCGAGCTCGCCGATGGACTG
>CAYYAT010000120.1:0-5969 GCA_964469595.1 uncultured Thermomonas sp. | reverse complement strand
GCTGGCGCTCGGCCTCGCGCACGCGCTGCACGATCACCTGCTTGGCGGCCTGCGCCGCGATGCGGCCGAACTCGGGGTTCTCGATCTGCTCTTCGATGTAGTCGCCGACCTCCACGCCCTCGGCTTCCTCGATGGCGTCCATCAGCCGGACCTGGCGGTCGGGCGATTCCATCACCACGTCGTCGGCCACCACTTCCCAGCGCCGGAAGGTCTCGTAGCTGCCGTCCTTGGGGTCGATCTGCACGCGCACCAGCACGTCCTGGTCCACGTAGCGCTTCTTCGCCGCCGATGCCAGCGCCGCCTCGATCGCCTCCAGGATCACCGATTCCGGGACGCCCTTCTCGGCAGCCACCGCATCAACGACCAGCAACAGTTCCTTGCTCATGCCCGCTTACTCCGCATCTGACGACCCGCTGGCCGCCGCCTTGTTGGTTGAATGTGCCCTGGTCGCCTTGCCGGCGGCCTTCTTCTGCTTGCCTGGGCGCAGGTCGCGCCCGGATTTGTCCTGCGCCGGCGACAGCCCCAGCGCCACCCAGTCGGGCACTAGCCGCGCCTTGTCGATGTTGGCCGCGACCACCGCGAACTCGGCGCCGTCGAGGTCGAACACCACGGTGTCGCCGTGCACCCGGAGGATGCGGCCCTGCAGCCGGCGGCGGCCGTCCTGCGGCAGCTTGAGCGCGACCTTGGCCGACTCGCCGACGAAGCGCGCGAACTGCGCGGCGCCGAACAGCGGGCGATCGATGCCCGGTGAGGACACCTCGAGGGTGTAGTTGCCGCTGATCGGGTCTTCCACGTCCAGCTGCGCGGACACCTCGCGGCTCACCGCCTCGCAGTCCTCGATGCCCACCATGCGGGTGGCGGCCTCGGCGGCCGGTACGTCGATGTACAGGCGCACGGTGGCACCGCCCGGCGCGGGCAGGTATTCGATGCCGAGTAGTTCCAGCCCCATCGCGGCGACGGTGGGGGAAAGCAGCGCGGCGATGTCGTCGGCCTTGTCAGTCACGTCTTGCCTGTCGGAATCCCGGGAAACCCGCCTGGGGCATCCCAGGCAACCCTTGCTCTATTGCTCTCGAATGGACGGTGCGAATGGCGGACCGGCGTGGCGGGCGGTCTTGCCGGCCACGGCCCGGGACACGAAACGCCCGGAAAAAACGGACGCCCGGAAACGAAAAAAGGACCCGCTGGGCCCTTGTCCGATGACGCTGGAGTGCGGATGCCGCAGGCGGCGTCCGCGAGCCCGAGTCCTCTGCCGCATCCACGGCATCCAAACTGGTGGCGGGGTGGATGCCGAATGCCCGGCGCCGCACCACATCGCGAGGCCGGCAAGATAGCCGGCAACGCCCCGGATTGCAAGTTTTCCGCCGCGCGCAGGCGGCCGCGCCGGTCAGCGGAACGGCAGCCCGCCGCGCCCGCCCATCATCCCGGACAGGCCGCGCATCATGCCCTTCATGCCGCCGCGGCCGAGCTTGCCCATCATCTTTTCCATCTGCGTGAACTGCTTCATCAGCTTGTTCACGTCGGCCGGCTGGGTGCCCGAGCCCTTGGCGATGCGCGCGCGGCGCGAGCCGTTGAGCAGCGCCGGGTTGCGCCGCTCCTTCTTGGTCATCGAATTGATGATGGCGATCATGCGCGGCACTTCCTTGTTGCCGGCGACCTGCGCCTTGAGGTGCTCGGGCACCTGGCCCAGGCCGGGCAGCTTGTCCATCAGGGCGCCGATGCCGCCCATGTTCTGCATCTGCTCGAGCTGGTCGCGCATGTCGTTGAGGTCGAACTTCTTGCCCTTGGCGACCTTCTCGGCCAGCTTGGCGGCCTTGTCCTTGTCCACCTGGGCCTCGACCTGCTCCACCAGCGACAGCACGTCGCCCATGTCGAGGATGCGGCCGGCGGCACGGTCGGGGTGGAACACGTCCAGCCCGTCGGGCTTTTCGCCCACGCCGACGAACTTGATCGGCTTGCCGGTGATGTAGCGCACCGACAGCGCCGCGCCGCCGCGGGCGTCGCCGTCGGTCTTGGTCAGCACCACGCCGGTCAGCGGCAGCGCCTCGCCGAAGTGCTTGGCGGTGACCGCGGCGTCCTGGCCGGTCATGGCATCGACCACGAACAGGGTCTCGACCGGGTTCACCGCGGCGTGCAGGGCCTTGATCTCGGCCATCATCGCGTCGTCGATGCTGGTGCGGCCGGCGGTGTCCACGATCAGCACGTCCACGTACGTGCGGCGGGCCTCGTCGATCGCGGCCTTGACGATGGCCTCCGGCGTCTGCCCGGCGTCGGACGGGAAGAACAGCGCGCCCACCTGCGCGGCCAGGGTCTGCAGCTGCTCGATCGCGGCCGGGCGGTACACGTCGGCCGAGACCACCATCACCTTCTTCTTGCGCTTGTCCTTGAGGTGCTTGGCCAGCTTGCCCACGGTGGTGGTCTTGCCCGCGCCCTGCAGGCCGGCCATGAGGATCACCGCCGGCGGCTGCACGTTCAGATTGAGGTCGGCGGCCTGCGCGCCCATCACCGCGGCCAGCTCGTCGCGCACGATCTTGACCAGCACCTGGCCCGGCGTCAGCGAACGCATGACCTCTTGCCCGACCGCGCGCACCTTGATGCGCTGGATCAGGGCCTGCACCACCGGCAGCGCCACGTCCGCCTCCAGCAGCGCGATGCGCACCTCGCGCACGGCCTCGCTGATGTTGGATTCGGTCAGGCGACCGCGGCCGCGCAGGCGCTCGATGGTGCCGGACAGGCGCTGGGTGAGGGATTCGAACATGGCAGGGACAGCCTGGAACGGGGCGCGCAGTATACCGGCGGCATCGCCCGCGCCGGCTGTGCGACACTTCCGGGGATGCTGATGCCCGCAATTGCCATCGCCCTGTACCTGGTCGCGACCGCGCTGCTATGGCGCGCGGCGGCCGGCGGCCATGCGCAGGCGCGCGGCTGGGTGCCGGTGGCGGCGCTGGCACTGCTGTTCCACGCCGAGACCCACGTCGAGGCCTGGCGCCTGCTGCAGGGGCCGGACATGCATTTCTTCGCCGCGCTGTCGCTGGTGGGGATCGGGATGGCCGCGCTGACCACCGCCTACGGTGCCAGCGGACGGATGCCGGCGCTGGGCATCGTGGTGTTCCCGCTGGCCACGCTGTCCCTGCTGGGCTACGTGCTGTACGGCCACGCCGACGCGGCCAGCCGGCTCGACTGGCGCCTGCAGCTGCACGCCTGGCTGGCCCTGCTGGCCTACGCCACCCTGGCGCTGGCGGCGGTGCTGGCGATCTTCCTGTGGGCGCAGGAGCGCGCCCTGCGCCGGCGCGAGTTCCACGCCTGGCTGCGCGCGCTGCCGCCGCTGACCGAACTGGAAACCCTGCTGTTCCGCAGCATCGCGGTGGGCTTCGTGCTGCTGACCGCCACCCTGCTGACCGGCGTGCTGTTCGTCGAGAACCTGCTGGCCCAGCACCTGGTGCACAAGACCGTGCTCAGCGTGCTGTCGTGGCTGGCGTTCGGCGCCCTGCTGCTGGGGCGCTGGCGGCGCGGCTGGCGCGGCGCCACCGCGGTGCGCTGGACGCTGGCGGCGATGGCGCTGCTGGTGCTGGCCTTCTTCGGCAGCAAGTTCGTGCTGGAGCTGGTGCTGCGCCGGGCCGGCTGAGGGCTTCCCACGCCGCTTCGTCGCCGGTGGCGGCGCTTCGTCGCAATCCGCTGTGAATGTCCGGCCGCCGTGGCCAGACTCCCCGCGACTCAGGCATCGGGAGCGGGACATGGCGAAGGCAAGGACGTGGCTGCGGCGCAGCGGCATCGCGCTGGCGCTGCTGGTGGCAGGCGCGATCGCGGTGGACGTGGCCACCTACGACCCGGACCCCTGGCTGGCCGACTACGGGCGCCTCAAGCACGCCATGGCACAGGGCTATGCCAACCTCGATTGGCAGGTGGCGCGACGCGGGATCGACCTGCCGGCGCTCGATCGCGAGACGACCGTCGCGCTGCGTGACGCCCATTCGCACGTGCGCGCCTTCCTCGCACTGCGCGGCTTCGTGCGCCGCTTCGACGACCCCCACTTCCGCCTGCGGCCAGGCGAACGCCCGGCGCCGCCCACCACGGTTGCGACCGACGCCGCGACCGCCGAGGACATCGACCCGCCGGCCGGCCCGGATTGCGAGGCCGCCGGCTATGAAGAGGGCGACCACGCGTTCCGCGCCCCGTTCGCGCGGCTGCCCGGCTGGCGCCCGCTCGGCGGCGGCGACTTCCCCATCGGCATCGTCGGCGACACCGGGGTGCTGCGCATCGCCCAGTTCGGGGAGGACCGCTACCTGGCCGCGTGCCGGGCGGTGTTCCGGCCCGGCATCGGCGAACGCGCGCTCCAGCTGGCGGTGCGCGCGCGCCAGCAGGCGGCCCTGCGGCAGGCCATCGGCCGCCTGCGCGCGGAGGGCGCCACCCGCCTGCTGGTGGATGTCAGTGGCAACGGCGGCGGCACCGAATGGGTGGCCGACGTGATCGCCCTGATGACGGACAAACTCCTGTCGCGCCGCGAGCCGCGGATCGTCGGCGCCACTTGCGATCGCAGCGTCGTCTGGCAGGGCCGGCGGCCGCCCTGCGAGGTGTTCGCCCCCGGCAGCAACGCACGGGCCACCCTGCAGGGCGACGGCACGTGGCGCGGGCCGCTGTGGGTGCTGGCCGACCGCGGCACCGGCTCCGCGGCCGAGGATTTCGTGGCCTGGCTGCAGCAGAACCGGGTGGCGACAGTGGTCGGCGCGCGCACCGCCGGGGCAGGCTGCGGCTACGTCAACGGCGGCGATCCGGTGCGGCTGCAGGTCGTCCCGGTGGACGTGTGGATGCCCAACTGCGCCCGCTTGCTCGACAACGGCACCAACGAAATCGAGGGCCTCGAGCCGGATCTCCCGCTGGACCTGCAGGACGCCGACCGGGCGACCACGGCGCTGGCCAAGTTGCTGGGATGATGCGCCCGGGAATACGATTGCAGATCGAATATTTGCCTTGACAACTATTGCATGGGCTAACAGAATGCGCACCCATGATGACCCCTGCCACCCCCGTCGAGGCCTGCACCGGCTCCGCCCTCGGCCTGCTGTTCCGGCAGGTGCGCGATGCCATGTGGGCGCGCATGGAGCGCGAGCTGGCCGCGGCCGGCCATGAGCTGACCTTCAGCCAGTACATCGCCATCAAGCAGCTGGCCAACGGCAGCGCCAGCGTCACCGATCTCGCGCGCGCCGCCGATCTCAACCCCGGCGCCATGACCCGCCTGCTGGACAAGCTCGAAGCGCGCGGCCTGCTGGCGCGGTCGGCCGACCCGAATGACCGCCGCGCCCTGCACATCCACCTCACCGAGGCCGGCCGCGCCCTGTGGAGCGACGTGGACCAGTGCGGCCGCCGCGTGCGCGAGCGCGCCCTGCGCGGCATGGACGAGGCCACCCGCGCGCAGCTCACCCGCCTGCTGGAGCAGGCCCGCGACAACCTCCTCGCCACGGACTGACCCATGTCCCGACCCCTTCCCCTCGCCGCCGCGCTGGCCGGCGCCTTGCTGGCGGCCGGCTGCGCCTCCACCGCCGGGATCACGCCGCAGGCGCACCTGCGGGAACCCGCTGCGCTCGCCGCCGGGCGCAGCCTGGCCGGTGCTTCCACCCCTTCCGCCCACTGGCCGGCGCTGCAGTGGTGGCGCGATTTCGGCGACCCCCAGCTGGACGCGCTGGTGGACGAAGCCCTGGCCGGCGCGCCCTCGCTGGAGATCGCCGATGCCCGCGCGCGCAAGGCCCAGGCGCAGGCCGCGCTGGCCGACGCCGCGCGCACCCCGACCGTGGGCCTGGGCGCCCAGGTGCAGGGCCTGGAGTTGCCGCAGACCCTGGCCCCGGCGCCGATCGGCGGCAAGTTCAACCTGGCCCAGGTGCTGACCGTGGACGCGGCGTGGAACCCCGATTTCTGGGGCGAATCGCGCGCCAAGTGGCAGGCCGCGGTGGGCAATGCCCGCGCCGCCGAGATCGAGG
>CAYYAT010000119.1:0-5986 GCA_964469595.1 uncultured Thermomonas sp. | reverse complement strand
CTTCCGCAGCACCGCGGCGGAAATGGAGCAGACCAACCTGCGCCTGCGCGACCAGTTGCGCCGGCTGGATGCCGAGACCGAAGCGCAGATCATCGCCCGCTTCCAGCGCGAGAGCGACAGCGGGCGCGAGGCGTTCGATCCGCTCGAGCTCGACCGTTTCAGCACCCTGCAGCAGCTCTCGCGCGCGCTGGCCGAGTCCGCGGCCGACCTGCAGAGCCTGCATGGTTCGATGGAAGACCTCACCCGCCAGTACGAGACCCTGCTGACCCAGCAGTCGCGGGTGAGCTCCGAGTTGCAGGAAGGCCTCATGCGCACGCGCATGCTGCCGTTCGATTCGCTGGTGCCGCGCCTGCGCCGGGTGATCCGCCAGGCCGCCGCCGAGACCGGCAAGCAGGCCCAGCTGCGGGTCGAGGGTGCGCAGGGCGAACTCGACCGCAACGTGCTGGAGCGCATGACCGCGCCGCTGGAGCACATGCTGCGCAACGCCATCGCGCACGGGCTGGAAACCCCGCAGGCACGCCAGGCCGCCGGCAAGCCGGAGGAAGGTAGCATCCGGGTCGCGGTGCGCCGCGAGGGGGCGGAAGTGGTGCTGCAGATCAGCGACGACGGCGCCGGCCTGAATCGCGCCGCGATCCGCGCGCGTGGTATCGAGCGCGGTCTGATCTCCGCGGATGCCGTGCTTACGGATGCGGAGCTGGACCAGCTGATCATGCAGCCGGGCTTCTCCACCGCCGAGACCGTCAGCCGCCTGGCCGGCCGCGGGGTCGGGATGGACGTGGTGGCCAGCGAGGTGCGCCAGCTCGGCGGCTCGATCGACATCGCCTCGCGCCCCGGCGCGGGCACCACGTTCACCCTGCGCCTGCCGCAGACGCTGGCGGTGACCCAGGCGGTGTTCGTCAAGATCGGCGAGACCGAGTACGCGGTGCCGATCGCGGCCGTGCGCGGCGTCGGCCGCATTTCGCGCGAACAGCTGGCACAGGCGGGGGCGGCCTACCGCTACGGCGGCGAGGACTACGCCCTGCATGACCTCGGCGTGCTGGTGGGCACGCTGCCGGCCAAGGCCGAAGGGCATCTGCAGATGCCGCTGCTGCTGGTTGGTTCGGGCGAGCTGCGCGCGGCGGTCGCGGTCGACCAGGTGCTGGGCAGCCGCGAAATCGTGGTCAAGACCGGTGGCCCGCAGCTGGCCTCGGTGCCGGGCATCTTCGGTGCCACCATCATGGGCGACGGCCGCGTGGTGGTGATCCTCGACGTGGCCCCGCTGGTACGCCGCCAGGTGACCCTGGCCGCATCCGGTGCGCTGCAGCACGAGGTCACGGCGCCGGCCGAAACCCGCCGCGTCCCGCTGGTGATGGTGGTGGACGACTCGGTGACGATGCGCAAGGTCACCGGCCGCGTGCTGGAGCGCCATGGCTTCGAGGTCGCCACCGCAAAGGACGGCCTGGACGCGCTGGAGCGCATGGCCGAGCTGGTGCCCGACCTGATGCTGCTCGACATCGAAATGCCGCGCATGGACGGCTACGAGCTGGCCACCGCGATGAAGGCCGACGTGCGCCTGCGCGACGTGCCGATCGTGATGATCACCTCGCGCACCGGCGACAAGCATCGCCAGCGCGCGATGGAGATCGGGGTCGAGCGCTACCTGGGCAAGCCCTATCAGGAGCCGGAGCTGATGCGCAACGTGTTCGAGCTGCTCAAGCTCGAGTACGCGGGTGACGGGCTGGCGCAATGAGCGCGCGTCGCGTGGTGGTGCTGGCGCGCCCGGGCGCCGCGCGCGAGCGCACCGAACAGGCGGTGCGGGCGGCGGGCGCAACGCTAGCCGCCACCCTGGATCCGGCCGAGGCCGACGAAGTGACGGTACGCGCGCAGGCGCCGCAGGCGCTGGTGGTGGTGCTGGATGCGGCCACCGAAGGCGTGCTGGAGCGGTTCGACCCGCTGCTGGCCGACCCGGCGCTGGACGTGGTGTTCGACGAGGCCGAGGTCGCCGCCAAGCGCGACGGCTGGGAAGCCGCGCGCTGGGCCCGGCACCTGGCGGCCAAGCTCGAGGGCCACGACGACGTGCTGCCGGCGGCGCCCGCGCACAGCGCGCGGATCGGATTCGTGGAGGAAATGCAGGCGCTCGCGCTGCAGGTGGCGGCGATGCCGGAGGTGCCGCAGGCGCCAGCGCATGCCCCCGCCGCACCGACCGGGGCGGTGGCGATCGCCGCCGGGATCGGCGGCCCGGATGCCGTGCGCCAGCTGCTGGCGAGCCTGCCGGCAGGGTTCCCGCGCCCGGTGCTGCTGCGCCAGAAGCTCGGCGGCGGGCAGTACGACAAGCTGGTGCGGCAGATGCAGCGCGCCACCCTGATGCAGGTGGTGCTGGCCCAGCCCGGCGAGCCGCTGCAGGCGGGGTGCGTGCACGTCATGCCGGACGGGCTGGACGTGGTGCGCGCACCGGCCGGAGCGATCTTCGCCGCCTGCGAGGGCGAGCCGCGCTTCGCCGGGCTGCCCCCCGCCGACAGCGCCCTCCTGCTGCTGAGCGGCGCCGATCCGTCGGGAGTGGATGCCGCCCTGTCGCTGCGCCTGGCCGGCGGGATGGCATATGGCCAGGCCCCCGAGAATTGCTTCGATCCAGCCACCAGCCGCATGCTGGTGACGCGCGGCGGCGAGTCGCGCAGCCTGGCCGAGATGTCCCGCGAACTGCTGCACCGTTGGTCCGCCTGAGGTAGCCCATGTCTTCCGAACTCGCACCGATCATCCGCGGCGTGCTGATCCAGGTGGCGCAGGCGCGCCTGCTGCTGCCGAACGCCACCATCGCCGAAGTGCTGTCGTTCGCCACTCCGGAGCCGGTGGAGAACGCGCCGTCCTGGCTGCTGGGGCGCATCCGCTGGCGCGGCTGGCAGTTGCCGCTGCTGTCGTTCTCGCGGTTCGCGGGACTGGCCGAGGAGCAGGGCGGGCTGGGCAGCAAGGTGATCGTGCTGAAGGCGCTGGGCGGCGATGCCCGGCGCCCCTATTTCGCGCTGCTGACGCAAGGCTTCCCGCGTCTGGTGACGGTGACCGAGGCGGCGCTGGCGACCCCGGATGCGGACGGCGAGGCGCTGCCGCCCGGCGTGCTGGCGCGGGTGCGCCTGAACGAGGACGAGGCGATGGTCCCGGACCTCGAGGCGCTCGAGGACACCCTGCGCGAGGCGCTGGCGGCCGCGGCCTGAGCGCCTACGCCGGATCCTGCTGCGATCGGGATTTCAGCCGGGATTTCAGCCGAGATCCCCCGCCAGCGTCTGCAGCGCCGCGATTGCCGCCAGTCCGGCGGTTTCGGTGCGCAGCACCCGTGGCCCCAGGCGCAGGCCGCTGAAGCCCGCGGCGTCCAGCTGCGCGCGGTCGCGCGGTGACCAGCCGCCTTCCGGCCCGATCGCCAGGGTGCAGGCCGCCAGCGGCGTCCCGCGCAGTGCGGCCAGCGCGGCGTCTGCCTGCGGATCGAGCAGGAAGCCCTGGCCTTCCCGCAGCATCGCGGCGCTGGCCAGCGGCTGCGGCGGCAGCACCTCCGGCACGACCGCACGCCCGCTCTGCTCGCAGGCCGACACGACCACCTCGCGCCAGTGCGCGAGGCGCTTCTCGGCGCGCGCAGCGTCCAGCTTCACTTCGCTGCGCTCGCTGTCCACCGGCACGATCCGGGCCACGCCCAGCTCGGTGGCCTTCTGCAGGATCCAGTCCATCTTTTCGCCGCGGGCGATGCCCTGCAGCAGGGTGATCCGCAGCGGCGATTCGTTCGCCACCGGCCGCGCCGCGAGAATTTCGGCGCGCGCCTCGCGCTTGCCCGCGGCGAGCAGGCGGGCGTCGTAATCGTGCCCATCCCCGTTGAACAGCACGCAGGCGTCGCCCGGCTGCAGGCGCAGCACGCGCACCAGGTGGCCGGCGACGTCCTCGGGCAGGGTGATCTCGCTGCGGGCTGCGAGCGCCTGCGCGACGTAGCAGCGGGTCAGGCGCATCGCGCGGCCTCCTCGAGCGCGGCGGCGGTGGCCGCTTCCAGCACGTTCAGCTCACGATCGCCCACGCAATAGGGCGGCATCCAGTACAGCACGTCGCCCAGTGGGCGCAGCAGGGCGCCGGCCTCCAGCGCCGCGCGGTACAGGCGCAGGCCGCGGCGGCCGGCGATCTCGACCGCGTGGCCGTCCTCGGCGTTGCCGCGCTCCGGCTGCAGTTCGATGGCGACCACCATCCCGGTCTGGCGCACCTCGGCCACCGCCGGATGCGCGGTGAAGCGGGCGGCGCGCTCGCCCATCTTCGCGGCGGTGCCGCGGTTGCGGGCCAGCACATCGTCCTGCTGGAGGATGTCCAGCGAGGCCAGCGCCGCCGCACAGGCCAGCGGATTGCCGCTGTAGCTGTGCGAGTGCAGGAAGGCGCGCTCGCGCGAGTCGTCCAGGAAGCCGTCGTAGATCGCCTGCGTGGCCAGCACCGCGCACAGCGGCAAAAAGCCGCCGGTCAGGCCCTTGGACAGGCACAAGAGGTCGGGCTGGATGCCGCCGCCCGGCGCCTGCTCGCAGGCGAACAGGGTGCCGGTGCGGCCGAAGCCGACCGCGATCTCGTCGGCGATCAGCAGCACGCCGTGGGCATCGCACAGGTCGCGCACCCGGCGCAGGTAGGCCGGGTGGTGCATGCGCATCCCGCCCGCGCACTGCAGCAGCGGTTCCAGGATCAGCGCGCAGATTTCGCCGGGGTGCGCCTCCAGCATCGCGGCCAACGCATCGGCCGCGGCATGGGCGCGCGCCTCGGCGTCGGCGGCGTCGCGCGCGCCGAACGCGTCGGGCGAGGGCGCGAACAGGGCTTCCAGCAGCAGCGGGGCGTACACCCGCCGGTACAGCGGGATGTCGCCGACGGACAGTGCCCCCAGGGTTTCGCCGTGGTAGCTGCCGGTCAGCGCGATGAAGCGGGTGCGCCGGTGCTCGCCGCGGTTGTGGAACCAGTGGAACGCCATCTTCAGCGCCACCTCCACGCCAGACGAGCCGTTGTCGGCATAGAACACCTTCGCCAGCGGCGCGCGCCCGGCCTCGCGCGGGGCGACCGCCAGCAGGCGCTCGGCCAGCTCCACCGCGGGGGCGTGCGAGAACCCGGCCAGGATGACCTGCTCCAGCCTGTGCGCCTGCCGGCCGATGGCGTCGGCGATGCGCGGCTCGGCGTGCCCGTGCAGGTTGGTCCACCAGCTGCTCACGCCGTCCAGCACGCGGCGGCCGTCCATGCCCACTAGCCAGGCGCCCTCGCCGCGCGCCACCGGGAACAGCGGCAGCGCACCCGGGTGCTCGCGCATCTGCGTGCAGGGGTGCCAGAGCACCGCCAGGTCGCGCGCGCGCCAGTCATCGGCCGAAGCTATCATGGGGTCGTGAACGTCCTTCATCCCGCCATTATCGCCGCCGGGGCGGCCGCATGAGCCGCCCGCTCCCCATCATCCACGGCATCACCGAGCACGAGGCTGGTCCCTACCGCATGGAGCGGCTGGACCTCGAGTTCGCCAACGGCGAGCGCCGCCTGTACGAGCGCCTGCACGGCCGCGGCCACGGCGCGGTGGCGGTGGTGCCGCTACTGGATACCGACACGGTGCTGCTGGTGCGCGAATACGCGGCCGGCGTGCACCGCTACGAGCTGGGGCTGGTGAAGGGCCGCATCGACGCGGGTGAAACCCCCGAGCAGGCGGCCAACCGCGAGCTGATGGAAGAGGCCGGCTACGGCGCCCGCGACGTGCGCGTGCTGCGCAGCCTGACGCTGGCGCCGACTTACATGAGCCACCAGACCCATCTGGTGCTGGCCCGCGACCTGTACCCGCAGCGGTTGCCCGGCGACGAGCCGGAGGAGCTGGAGGTGGTGCCGTGGAAGCTGGCCGACCTGGGCCAGCTGATCCTGCGCGAGGACTTCTCGGAAGGACGCAGCATCGCCGCGCTGTTCCTGGTGCGCGAATGGCTGGGGCAGCAGGCGCATGGATGAGGCGCTGCGCGAGGGCGTGATCGGCATTGCGCAGCGC
>CAYYAT010000118.1:553-6003 GCA_964469595.1 uncultured Thermomonas sp. | reverse complement strand
TCCAGCGCCGCTCCGAGCGCGCGCTGGCGCGCGGCGCCGGCATGGCCTACGTGCTGGACTGCGTGCGCGCGGTCCGGGCGACGGATGCGGACACGCCGGTGGTGCTGATGGGCTACCTCAATCCGGTCGAGGTGCGCGGCGCGGCCGCGTTCGCCGACGAGGCCGCGCAGGCCGGGGTGGATGGCATGCTGCTGGTGGACCTGCCGCCGGAAGAGGCGGGCGTGTATCAGGCCGCGTTCGCCCAGCACGGGCTGGCGCTGATCTCGCTGGCCTCGCCGACCACCCCGCAGGCGCGCCTGCAGCGCCTGTGCGAGCAGGCCGATGGCTACCTGTATTACGTGACCTATGCCGGCGTGACCGGAGCCTCCCAGCTCGACGTGGGCGACGCGGCACGGCACCTGGCCGAGGTGCGCGGAATGGCGAAGATGCCGGTGTTCGCCGGATTCGGCATCCGCGATGCCGGCAGCGCCGCGGCGATGGCCGCGCACGCCGACGGCGTGGTGGTCGGCAGTGCCCTGGTGGCGGTGCTGGACGGCAGCCCGGACGCGGACACCGCCGCCGCACGCGCCGGCGCCTTCCTGCATCCGCTGCGGGCGGCGCTGGACGGGATCGCGGCCGCGGCCTGAGGCCCGGGCCGGGACGTGGCCGGAGAGCGTGACCGGAGGATGGCCGGACCGTACCCGCAGGGTAGACTGGGCCGTCCGGCGGGTGCCGGGCAGGCCGGGCAATCCTGCCTGCAATGCAATTTGCGGTGACCAAGACCAATGAGCTGGCTTAAGAAACTGATGCCGGGCACCGGCATCCGCACCGAGGTGGGCGGCGAGCGCAAGCGCAGCGTGCCCGAGGGCCTGTGGGAGAAATGCGAGCGCTGCGGCGCCGCGCTGTACCGGCCGGAGCTGGAGGAGAACCTCGAGGTCTGCCCGAAGTGCGCCTTCCACATGCCGATCCGCGCGCGGGTGCGGCTGGCGGCGCTGCTGGACGGCGGCGAGGGGCGCGAGATCGGGGCCGAGCTCGGGCCGACCGACGTCCTCAAGTTCAAGGACCAGAAGAAGTATTCCGAGCGCATCAAGGCCGCGCAGAAGTCCACCGGCGAGCGCGACGCGCTGGTGGCGCTGGAGGGCCGGCTGATGGGCCGCGACCTGGTGGCTGCCGCGTTCGATTTCGCCTTCATGGGCGGCTCGATGGGCTCGGTCGTCGGCGAGCGCTTCGCCTTGGCGGCCGAGCGCGCGCTGGCGCTGCGCTGCCCGTTCGTGTGCTTCTCCGCCAGCGGCGGCGCGCGCATGCAGGAAAGCCTGTTCTCGCTGATGCAGATGGCGAAGACCTCGGCCGCGCTGGGCCGCCTGCGCGCGGCCGGGCTGCCGTACATCTCGGTGCTCACGCACCCGACCACCGGCGGCGTGTCCGCCAGCTTCGCCATGCTGGGCGACCTCAACCTGGCCGAGCCGGGCGCGCTGATCGGCTTCGCCGGGCAGCGGGTGATCGAGCAGACGGTGCGCGAGAAGCTGCCGGAAGGCTTCCAGCGCAGCGAGTTCCTGCTCCAGCATGGCACCGTGGACCAGATCGTGGACCGCCGCGAGCTGCGCGAGCGGCTGGCGCACCTGCTGGCACTGCTGATGAAGCAACCGGTGCCGGTGGACGCCACGGAGGCGGCGTGAGCGCGCGCCGCTACTTCGGCACCGACGGCATCCGCGGGCGGGTGGGCGAGGGTGCGATCTCGGCCGATTTCGTGCTGCGCCTGGGCAATGCCTACGGGCATGCGCTGGCGGCCGCCGCGCGCGATCGCCAGGAATGGCGCAAGCCGATGGTGGTGATCGGCAAGGACACCCGCATCTCCAACTACATGTTCGAGGCCGCGCTGGAGGCCGGGCTGGTTGCGGCCGGCGTGGACGTGCAGCTGATGGGGCCGATGCCGACCCCGGCGGTGGCGCACCTCACCCATTCCATGCGCGCCGATGGCGGGATCGTGATCTCCGCCTCGCACAACCCGCACCACGACAACGGCATCAAGTTTTTCTCGGCCCAGGGCGAGAAGCTGGACGACGCCACCGAGCTGGCGATCGAGGCCGCGCTGGACCAGCCGTTCCGGACCGTGCCGTCCGAATGTCTGGGCAAGGCCGTGCGCACCCGCGATGCGATCGGGCGCTATGTCGAGGCCTGCAAGAGCTCGGTGCCGAAGGGCTTCGAGCTCGGCGGCATGCACATCGTGGTGGACTGCGCCAACGGCGCGACCTACCAGCTGGCGCCGCTGGTGCTGCGCGAGCTGGGGGCGTGGGTGGAGGCGACCGGGATCGAGCCGAATGGCCTGAACATCAATGCCGGCGTCGGTTCCACCCATCCCGAGGCGCTGGCGGCGCGGGTGCGCGAGAGCGGCGCCGCGCTGGGGATCGCGTTCGATGGGGACGGCGATCGCGTGCTGTTCGTGGATGCGCAGGGCAACGTGCGCGACGGCGACGACCTGCTGTACGTGCTGGCCTGCGACTGGCAGGCCAGCGGCCGCCTGCGCGGGCCGGTGGTGGGCACGCTGATGACCAACTACGGCTTCGAGCAGGCGCTGGCCGCGCGCGGGATCGGCTTCGTGCGCGCCAAGGTCGGCGACCGCTACGTGCACCAGCAGCTGCTGGCGCACGACGGGATACTCGGCGGTGAGGCCAGCGGCCACATCCTGTGCCTGGACCGCGCCAGCACCGGCGACGGCATCGTCAGCGCGCTGCAGGTGCTGGAGGTGCTGCGCCGGCGCGGTATCGGCCTGGCCGAGGCGGTGCAGGACCTGCGCAAGCTGCCGCAGAAGACGCTGAATGTGCGCTTCGAGACGGGTCGCAAGCCGGCCGAGGCGGAATCCGTGCAGATCGCGCTGGCGCAGGCGCAGCGCGCGGTGGAAGGGCGCGGGCGTGCGTTCCTGCGGCCGTCCGGCACCGAGCCGGTGGTGCGGGTGACGGTCGAAGCCGACGATTCCGCACTGGTCGAGTCCACCGTGCAGGCCCTGGCCGACGCCGTGCGCGCGGCCGCGACCTGATTCCGGTCAAACTCCGCGCGCGCCGGCGACGGCATACTGTGCGGCAATCCCCAGCTTCATTTCTCCGGTCCACATACATGAGCCAGCAGATCCCGACCCTCGACATCCGCCGCTTCGACACCGACCGCGAGGCCTTCGTGGCCGAGCTGGGCAACGCCTACCGCGAATGGGGCTTCGCCGGCATCCGCGGCCACGGCATCCCGCAGGAGGTGATCGACGGCGCCTACGACGCCTTCGTTGCGTTCTTCGCGCTGCCGGAGGAGACCAAGAAGCAGTACCACGTGCCCGGCGGCGGCGGCGCGCGCGGCTACACCCCGTTCGGGGTGGAAACCGCGAAGGGCGCCAAGTACTTCGATCTCAAGGAGTTCTGGCACGTCGGCCGCGAGCTGCGCGACGAGAAGTACGCCGACGTGATGCCTCCCAACCTGTGGCCGGCGGAGGTGCCGGAGTTCCGCGCGCGCGCGCTGGCGCTGTACGACGCGCTGGATGCGCTGGGTGCGCGGGTGCTGTCGGCGCTGGCGCTGAACCTCGGCCTGCCCGGCAACTACTTCGCGGACAAGACCGACAACGGCAACTCGATCCTGCGCCCGATCCACTATCCGCCGATCACCGCCGACGAGATCCCGAACGTGCGCGCCGGCGCGCATGAGGACATCAACCTGATCACCCTGCTGGTCGGTGCCAGCGCGGAAGGCCTGGAAGTGCTCTCGCGCAAGGGCGAGTGGGTGGCGTTCACGGCGGACGCCGACACCATCGTGGTCAACATCGGCGACATGCTGCAGCGCCTGACCAACCACGTGCTGCCGTCCACCACCCACCGGGTGGTGAACCCGCCGGGCGAGAAGGCGCGCCAGCCGCGCTATTCCACCCCGTTCTTCCTGCATCCGAACCCGGATTTCGTGATCGACGTGCTGCCCAACTGCGTCAGCGCCGACAACCCCAGCCGCTATCCCGAGCCGATCACCGCCCAGGGCTACCTGGAAGAGCGCCTGCGCGAGATCAAGCTGAAGTAAGACGGATCCACGCCGGGAATGACGAAAAGGCCGCTGCGAGCGGCCTTTTCGTTTCGGTGCGTCATTGTTCTGGATCGTTCCGGGACGAGGGTTCAGGCCATCCAGAACAGGACCGCGGCCATGCGTTCGTCGGCAAGCACGCTGCCGCAATAGGCAGTGGCGCTGTGGATCAGCGCGGCGCTGTACACCAGCAGGCGGTTGAAGCGGTTGGGCACGCGCACGTCCTCGACGAAGCTGTCGGGCGGCACGAAGCGGGTGCCGAGGGCTTCCACCAGGTTGTCGTGCGGCTTGGTCACGGTGTTGCCGCCGAGCTGGCCGTTCGGCAGGCGCTGGCGATAGAAGCTGGTGCCGCAGTCCGCCGGCGCGTCGGGCAGCAGGTACAGCACCCCGGCGTAGCGGCACAGCGAGCGCGCGTCGGTATGCGGCCGCGCCTGCGCCTCGCGCGCGACCACCACCTGCACGCAGTTGTGGTTCAGGGTCTTGCCGTCGGGCGCCGGCTGCACCCATAGCCGCTTGGCGCCGGTGGCGGCGCGCACGCGCTGCTCCACCACCGCCAGCTCGTCGGGTTCCAGCGCCGGGATCGCGCGCCGGCCGGGCCAGCTTTCCTGGGTGTGCGGGAAGCCCAGCGCCCAGTCGGGCTTGGCCAGGCAGCGTTCGCGCACGGCCATGGCGTCGGGCAGCACGTCGTCGAACACCCAGTAGTCGCGGCCCTCGGTGGGCTTGCGGTAGGGCAGGACGCGCATCATCGGGGCGGGGCGGTTCATGCCGCGGACTATACGGCGGCGGCGGGCGCAATTGCTAAACTTGCGCCCCTTCGCACGGGGAGCACCGCATGCGCCGCAAGATCGTCGCCGGGAACTGGAAACTGCATGGCAGCCGCGCCTTCGCGGCGGCGCTGGTCGCGGAGCTGGGCGCGGCCCGCCCCGCCGGGGTGGAGATGGCGGTGCTGCCGCCGTTCCCCTACCTGGAGGGCCTGGCCGGGCCGTGCGCAGCGGCGGGCATCGCGCTGGGCGCGCAGGACTGCAGCGCCCACGACAAGGGGGCCTATACCGGCGAGGTGGCGGCGGCGATGCTCGCCGACGTGGGCGCGCGCTATGTGCTGGTGGGCCATTCCGAGCGCCGCCAGTACCACGCCGAGAGCAGCGCGCTGGTGGCCGAGAAATTCGTCGCCGCGCAGGCGGCCGGGCTGGTACCGGTGCTGTGTGTGGGCGAGCGCCTGGAGGAGCGCGAGGCCGGGCAGACCGAGGCGGTGGTGGCCGGGCAGCTGCGGCCGGTGCTGGAGCGGGCCGGCGCGGCGGCGTTCGCGCACGCGGTGGTGGCCTATGAGCCGGTGTGGGCGATCGGCACCGGGCGTACCGCCAGCCCGGAGCAGGCGCAGGCGGTGCACGCCTTCATCCGTGGCGAAGTGGCGGCGCTCGATGTTA
>CAYYAT010000118.1:0-543 GCA_964469595.1 uncultured Thermomonas sp. | reverse complement strand
GCGGACTCGCTGCCGCTGCTGTATGGCGGAAGCGTCAAGCCCGACAACGCGGCCAGCCTGTTCGCGCAGGCCGACGTGGATGGCGGGCTGATCGGCGGCGCCTCGCTGGTGGCCGCGGATTTCCTGGCCATCGCGCAGGCGGCGGCCGACCTCACCTGAGAACGCGCGACATGCTGCTGCAACTCGTCAACATCCTCTACGTGCTGGTGGCCATCGCCATCATTGCCTTCGTGCTGCTCCAGCAGGGTTCCGGCGCGCAGTCCGGCTCCGGCTTCGGCGGCGGCGCCTCGGCCACGGTATTCGGTGCGCGCGGCGCGTCGAACTTCTTGAGCAAGACCACCAAGTGGCTGGCCATCGTGTTCTTCACCGTGAGCATGGGCATGGCCATGTACGCCAGCAAGCAGGGCAAGGGCGGCCCGGCCAAGCCCGACCTTGGCCTGATGGCGCAGCAGCCGGTGCCCACCGCCCCGGCCACGCCGGCTGCGCAGGTGCCCGCCGCCCAGAGCCCCACCGCGCCGGCGCAGCCCGCCGCGGCGGCCCCGG
>CAYYAT010000117.1:0-6020 GCA_964469595.1 uncultured Thermomonas sp. | reverse complement strand
CTCGATCACCTGGCCGGTGCGGTCGCCGCGCGGCACCTGCAGCTTGTGCGGCTTGATCTCGACCAGCAGGCCGGCGGCCTCGAGGTCGGCCACGATGGCCTTGCGCGCATCGAAGCGGTCGAGGCCGCGGTACTGCGCCGCGATGTCCTCGCGCGAGGACACGACCTTCGCCTCGTCCGTGAACACGTTGATCAGCGGCAGGCCGTGGCGCTGGCCGACCGCATAGTCGTTGAAGTCATGCGCCGGCGTCACCTTCACCACGCCGGTGCCGAACGCGCGGTCCACGTAGGCGTCGGTGATGACCGGGATGCGGCGGCCGGTCAGCGGCAGCTGGATGGCCTTGCCATGCAGGTCGCGGTAGCGTGGGTCCTCCGGGTGCACCATCACCGCGGTGTCGCCCAGCATGGTTTCCGGGCGGGTGGTGGCCACCACCACGTAGTCGCGCATCTCGCGCAGGGTCTCGTTGCCGTCGGCGTCGTGCTCGATGTATTCGAACGTGGCACCGTCGGCCAGCGGGTAGCGGATCGACCACAGGTGGCCGTTCTCTTCCTCGTTCACCACTTCGAGGTCGGAGATCGCGGTCTTCAGCACCGGGTCCCAGTTGACCAGGCGCTGGCCGCGGTAGATCAGGCCTTGCTCGTACAGGCGCACGAACGCCTCGGTGACCGCCGTGCTGGCCATCGGGTCCATGGTGAACACGCTGCGCGACCAGTCGCCGGACGCGCCCAGGCGGCGCATCTGGCGCTCGATGGTGTCGCCGCTGTGCTGCTTCCACTCCCACACCTTTTCGATGAACTTCTCGCGCCCCAGCGAATCGCGGGTCTCGCCCTTGCCCTCGATGGCGAGGTTGCGGCTGACCACCATCTCGGTGGCGATGCCGGCGTGGTCGGTGCCCATCTGCCACAGGGTGCGGTAGCCGCGCATGCGGTGGTAGCGGATCAGCGCATCCTGCAGGGTGTGCTGGAACGCATGGCCCATGTGCAGGGTGCCGGTGACGTTCGGCGGCGGCAGCAGGATGGTGTAGGCCGGGCCGTCGCCCTGGGGTGCGAACGCGCCGCTGGCCTCCCACTGCTGGTACAGGCGGGATTCGAAGGACTTGGGGTCGTAGCCGGGGGCGAGGGATGTCATTGCGGCGGGATTACATGTCGTATTTGTTGAGTGCAAAGCCGAGCGCCTGGTAGTGCTTCCAGCGCGCGCGCAGCGGGCCGCGCGCGGCCGGATCGGCCGGCACCACTTCCAGCACGCGCTCGAACGCGCCCTGCGGCGGATCGTCGCGCAGGTTGATCAGCAGCGGGCGCAGCGGCGCGTCGATCTCCGGCGGCGCGATCAGGACCGGGGCCTCGTCCTCGTCCTCGTCCTGCCCGGCGATCTGGTGCGGCAGGTATTCGTCCGGATCGAACGCCCACAGCAGGTCGTCCAGCGCCTCGGCCTGGGCCTGGTCGCGCGCCAGGATGAGGGTGGGCTGGCCGCTGGCATGCGCCTTGCGCGCCAGCTCGCACACCAGCAGCAGCGGCTGCGCGCGGAAGCGCGGCTTGTCGATCAGGTAGAAATCGGCGCGCGGCATCGGCGCTTACGCAACCCGGTCCAGCAGCCACTGGCTGAGCATGCCGACCGGGCGCCCGGTGGCCATGCCCATCTTGCCGTCCTCGGAGGCGCTGCCCGCGATGTCCAGATGCACCCAGCGCTGGCCTTCGGTGAAGCGCGACAGGAAGCAGCCGGCGGTGATCGCGCCGGCCCAGCGGCCGCCGATGTTGTAGACGTCGGCGAACGCGGAATCCAGCAGCGGCTGGTAGTCGTCCCACAGCGGCAGCTGCCAGCCGCGGTCGTGCGCGATGGTGCCGGCGTCCAGCAGCTCGCGGGCGAGATCGTCGCTGTCCTTGGTCATCACCCCGGTGGCGGGCTTGCCCAGCGCGATCACGCAGGCGCCGGTCAGGGTGGCCACGTCGATCAGCGCCGCCGGCTGGAAGCGCTGCGCATAGGTCAGCGCGTCGCACAGGATCAGGCGGCCTTCGGCGTCGGTGTTGCCGACCTCGATGGTCTTGCCGGACATGCTGGTGATCACGTCCGAGGGGCGGTAGCTGTTGCCGTCGATGGCGTTCTCCACCGCCGCGGCGATGCAGACCAGGTTCAGCGGCAGCTGCATTTCGACCGCGGCCACGAAGGTGCCGAGCACGCTGCCGGCGCCGCACATGTCGTACTTCATTTCCTCGATGCCGCCCTGCACCTTGAGGTTGACGCCGCCGGTGTCGAAGGTGATGCCCTTGCCGACCAGCACGTAAGGCCTGGCGTCGCCTCCGTTGGAGTACTTGAGCACGATCAGGCGCGGGCGCTGCGCGCTGCCGCGGGCGACCGCCAGCAGCGCGCCCATGCCCAGCGCCCGCATCGCCTCCTCGTCCAGCACCTCGCATTCCACCCCGGCATGGGCGGCGGCCAGCGCCTGCGCCTGCTCGGCCAGGTAGGCCGGATTGCAGACATTGGGCGGCAGGTTGCCCAGCTCGCGGGTGAAGGCCACGCCCTTGGCGATGGCGATGCCGCGCGCCAGCGCGGCGTCATCGCTGCCGGCCAGTTCCAACCGGCTCAGGCCGGCGTGCTTGCGCTTCGGGCTGTCGGCGCCGAGGGTGGCGGTGTAGCGGTAGCAGGCGTGGTCGGCGGTGATCACCGCCTGGCGGATCGCCCAGGCGGCGTCGCGGTCCTTCACCGCCACCTCGCACAGGGTCAGCAGGACGGATTCGACCGGGCCGGTCTTCAGCGCGCGCGCGGCATCGCCGACCGCCTTGAGGTACTGCGCCGGGCCGAACTTGCCGGCCTCGCCCAGGCCGACCACCAGCACCCGCGGCGCGGCGATGCCGGGCAGAGCGTGCAGCAGCGCGGTCTTGCCGGCCTTGCCCTCGATGTCGCCGCGCGCGATCAGCGCCGCCAGGCGGCCACCGCAGGCGGCATCCAGCTGCTGGCCGGCGGCGGTCAGGCGGCCATCGGCGAAGGCGCCGACCACCACGCAATCGACGGCGGCAGCGGCGGGGGCGGTCTGGTTCAGGCTGAATTCGAGGCTCATCGATCAACGTACCTGTCGTGTGTGCGGGGCGGCGGAGGAAGTGGTGCGTGGGCGTGCATGGATGCGCATGGCCCTGGCCGGAGGCGCCGGGCAGGGAGGCGTGAGCGGCGTGGCATACAATGCGCGGCCTGCGCTCGGGCGGCGATGCCGCGCGAAAGCGGATCCCCGATTCTAAAGCAACCAGGCCCGATGCCGAAGCTGGACCGCTATCTGAGTGCCGAATTCGCGCGTGCCGTGGTGGCGGCGCTGGTGGTGCTGGGCATGGTCAGCCTGGGCGGGCTGTTTGCCGACCTGATCGGCGAGATGGCGCGCGGCAAGCTGCCGCCCGCGCTGCTGCTGTCGCAGCTGGGGCTGCGCCTGCTCGGCTACCTGCCGATGATCCTGCCGCTGGCGCTGCTGCTGGGCCTGTTGCTGGCGGTCGGGCGGCTGTACCGGGATTCCGAGATGCACGTCCTGGCGGCGGTCGGGGTGGGCCCGGCGCGGGTGCTGCGGCCGCTGGTGGGGGTGGTGCTGCCGGTGCTGCTGGTGATCGCGGGCTGCTCGCTGTGGCTCGGCCCGTGGGCCAACCGGCTGGCGCGCGGGATGGTGATCGAGGCCAACAAGAACCTGCTGGTGGCCGGGCTCGAGCCGGGTCGCTTCACCCCGCTCTCGAACGGCGGCGTGGCCTATGCCGGCGAGATGTCGAACGACGGCACCAGGCTGGCGCGGGTGTTCCTGTTCCGCGAGCGCGGCGAGCGCATCGACGTCGCCACCGCGCGCAGCGGCGAGCTGTACCGCGACCACGGCGCGCGCGTGCTGGCGCTGCTGGACGGATTCCGGGTGGAAGGCCCGGCGGCCGGCCCCGACCTCGACTACCGGCTGATGCGCTACCGCCGCAACGAGATGGAGCTGCCCACCGCCGATGACACCCGCCAGCTCAACGATCCCGAGCTGCTGCCGACCCCGGCCCTGCTGGGCAACCCGGCCCCGGCGGCGCAGGCCGAGCTGCACTGGCGGATCGCCCCGCCGCTGCTGGCGCTGGCGCTGGCGCTGCTGGCGGTGCCGCTGGCGCGCAGCGGGCCGCGGCAGTCGCGCTACGGCGCGATGCTGCTGGCGTTCCTGGTCTATCTGGTGAGCCTGTTCCTGATGGTGCTCGGCACCCAGTGGCTGGCGGAAGGGCGGATTCCCGCCGCCGCCGGCTTGTGGTGGCTGCTGCTGCCGCTGCTGGCGCTGGCGGCCTGGCTGTACGCCCGCGACGGCCGCCTGGCGCGCCCGAAGGGGGCGAAGTGAAGCGCTGGCCGCGGCTGCACGATCTCTACCTGGCGCGGGTCGTGTTCGGCGGCGTGCTGCTGGCCTGGGGCGTGTTGCTGGGGCTGGACGTGGTGCTGGCCTTCGTCGGCGAGATGGGCGAGCTGGGCCGCGGCGGCTACACCATCAACCACGCCATCGCCGCCACCGGGCTGACCATCCCCAGCCGCGCCTACGTGCTGTTCCCGACCGCCGCAGTGATCGGCATGCTGCTGGGCCTGGGCCAGCTGGCGGCCACGTCCGAGCTCACCATCCTGCGCGCGGTGGGGGTGTCGCGGCCGCGGCTGGCGGCCTCGGTGCTGTCGGCGCTGGCGCTGGTGACCGTGCTGATGGTGGTCAACGGCGAGACCCTGGCGCCGTGGGGCGACGACCGCGCGCAGGCGATCAAGGCGGTGCGCCACAGCGACATGGCGGTGTCGCGCTACAGCGGGCTGTGGGCGCGCGAGGGCGACATGTTCCTGAACGCCCACGGCGGCGAGGAGAAGCAGCGCGGCAACGAGCGCTGGCTCGAGCTGCGCGGGGTGCGCCTGTTCCAGTTCGGCGAGGACGGCCGCCTGCTGTCGATCGCCAACGTGGACATGGCCGAGCACCGCGACGGCCAGTGGCTGCTGCACGGGGTGGAGCGCACCGTGTTCGGGCCGAAGTCGGTGCAGCGCAGCCGCGTCGCGCAGGAGCGCTGGGATTCGAAGCTGGACCAGTCCGCGCTGGCCTCCAGCATCACCCGCCCCGGCAACATGAGCAGCCGCGAGTTGCGTGCCAGCATCGACTACCGCCGCCGCAACCACCTGGATTCGGCCGAGTTCGAGAACGTGTACTGGAGCCGCTGGTTCTATCCGTTCAACGTGCTGGCGCTGTGCCTGGCGGCGATGCCGTTCGCGTTCGGCTCGCTGCGCAGCGGCGGCTACGGCAAGCGGGTGTTCGTCGGGATCGTGTTCGCGCTCGGCTTCTGGATGCTGCAGATGATCGCGTCCAAGCTGGCGGGCATCTACCGCTTCGATTTCCGGATCGCCTACGCGTTGCCGCCATTGGCAATGCTGGCGCTGTCGTGGAGTCTGTTCCGCCGCCGCAGCCGTTGAGGCGTGCACCTCACGCAGCCGGCGATGCCTGTCCGCGGAGCAGGCGCGTGCGGCTGAGACGGTCATGCCAGGTCAGGCGGTCGCGGTCGAGCCACGCCCACCAGAAGCCGAGCCCGCCGGCCAGCAGCGACACCCCGCCCAGCGCGTAGCGCAGCCACAGTGCGCGCCAGCCGGGGCGGCCGCCGCCCTCCGCCACCAGGCGCAGCCGCCACGGGCGCATGCCGAGGGTCTGGCCGCCGCGGTGCCAGCTCCAGGTCGCATACAGCCCCGCCACCAGCCACAGCGCGGCGAACTCCAGCAGCCCCAGCGCGCCGCCGCGTACCGCGTCGCCATGCGCCAGGGTGAAGGCCGCGTCGACCACGAACCACCGCGCCAGCGCCGGGAACAGGTCGTATAGCAGCGCCAGCAGGCGCCAGCCGATGAGGGGGGAAGGGCGGTCGGGCATCGCCACAGGATACAGACGGCGCGCGTGGCGGCCGCTACCCTTGGGCGATGCCGAGCGCCGCCGACCGCCGCCGCGACATCCACCGCCTGCCGCCGCTGGACGCGGCGGACGCGCAGGCGATCGAGCGCTTCCTGGACGCACTGTGGGCCGAGCGCGGGCT
>CAYYAT010000116.1:0-6027 GCA_964469595.1 uncultured Thermomonas sp. | reverse complement strand
CTTCGCCCGCGGCGAAGGCCTGCCGCCGGAGCGCGTGGAGCCGGCCTACCTGCGCAACGACGTCGCCCTCACCCTGGCCCAGCAGCAGGCAAGGCGCGGCTGAGTTCACGCCCCACGCCGTGACTTTTGGCTATTCTCCCCGGTAGGTTCCACGTGCAAGGGGGTAGGGGTGAAGGTTCGGATCCTGATGCTGGCCGCAGCGCTGGTCGCGGTGACGGCGTCCGCCGAAGAGGTCCCGTTCAAGGGCAGAACACTGGAGGTTGCCACCGACCAGGAAGCCAAGCCGATCCTGAAGGTGGACGGCTCGCGCTACGTGGTGCCGGGCAGCCGCGAGCAGCTGGTGGCGAAGGCGCAGGCCTGCCTGGCCGCGCAGGAGGGCGTCAGCGTGGGCGCGGTGGATGCCGCGCAGGGGAAGTTGGAAGCCACCATGCTGACCGGCTTCCGCGCCAGCTTCGCCAACCAGACGCTGCGCACGCGGCTGGCGATGGAGGTGGGCGATGGCTATTTCCAGACCACCGAGTCCAATCTGGAGCTGGCGCAGACCGACGGCAGCGGGTTCGTGGCGCTGGGGCAGTCGGCCGGGCTGTGGGAGAAGGCGCTCGACGCGCTGGTCAAGCACGAGGACGCCCTGGTCGATTGCATGTACCGCTGATGCCGCGGGCGGCCCGGTGCCGGGACGGCGCCGGGGTCAGCGGTCCACCAGCGTGCCGCCGGGCAGGAACTGCCAGGTGCGGGTGACGTGCAGGATGTCCGGGTCCTCGGCGGTTTTCGGCAGCGGCGGGAAGGGTTCCGACAGCTTGACGATGCGTTCGGCGGCCGCATCCAGCATCGGGATGTGGCTGGAGCGCACGATCCGGATGCTTTCCACGCTGCCGTCGCGGCGCACGCCCACGCTGATCACCACCACGCCGCCGATATGGCGGCGGCGCGCCTCGTCCGGGTAGTTCAGGTTGCCCACCCGTTCCACCCGGTCCACCCAGGCGCGCAGGTACTGCGCCCAGGCGTATTCGCGGGTGCTGGCGGAGACGAACTTGCGCTTCGGGCGCCTGGCGTATTCGGCCGAGCGCAGCTGGATCTCGGCCGCCAGCCGCGCCATCTCGATGTCGTGGTCGATCTTCTCGCGCCCGGGTGGGCGCCCGTCCGGGCGCGATTCCGGCTGCGGCCGCGGCTGCGGAAGGGCCTGCTGACCGCGGGTGGAGGCGGCGATCCGGCTGTCCTGCGGCGGGCTGGGCGCGGGCGACTGCGCGTGCAGCGGGCGCGGCGCCAGCCCTTCGGTTGCCTGTGGCACCGGGCCGGCCTGGGGTGCCCCCGGGCGGCTGCTCTTGTCCTGTTCGCCGCCGCCCTGGTTGTTGGCCTGGGCGAGGAAGTCGGCCTGCGCCGGGGTCAGCGGGGTCTGGGTGCGGGTCTGGATCACGTCCAGGGTCGGCACCAGCGGGGCGGCGTCCTCCAGCGCGAAGCCGACCCCGAAGATCACCATCGCGTGCAGCAGCAGGGACAGCACCACGGTGGCGCGCAGGCGCTCGGCCTCGCCGATGCGCGGGGCCGGCGGCACGGCGGGAGCGCCGGGTGCCGTCATCGCCCCCCGGCCAGCGCTTCGATGCGCTCGAACAGCGCGCCGGCGATGTTCAGGCCGAACTGGGCGTCCAGCTCGCGGATGCAGGTGGGGCTGGTGACGTTGACCTCGGTGAGGTAGTCGCCGATCACGTCCAGCCCCACGAACAGCATGCCGCGGCGCTGCATTTCCGGGCCCACTTGCGCTGCGATCCAGCGGTCGCGTTCGGACAGCGGGCGGCCTTCGCCGCGCCCGCCGGCGGCAAGATTGCCGCGGAACTCGTCGCCCTGCGGGATGCGCGCCAGGCAGTAGTCCACCGGCTCGCCGTCCACCAGCAGGATGCGCTTGTCGCCGTCCACGATCTCCGGCAGGTAGCGCTGGGCCAGGGCCAGGTGGCGGCCGCCCTCGGTCAGCGTCTCCAGGATCACGTTGAGGTTGGGCTCACCGGCGCGGGCGCGGAAGATCGAGCGCCCGCCCATGCCATCCAGCGGCTTCAGCACCGCCTCGCCGTGTTCGGCCACGAAGGCCTTGAGCGCGCCGGCGTCGCGGCTGACCAGGGTCGGCGGGCAGCACTGCGGAAACAGCAGCGCGGCCAGCTTTTCGTTGAAGTCGCGCAGGCCCTGCGGGTCGTTCACCACCAGCGCGCCCTGGCGCTGGGCCAGGGTGAGCAGCTGGGTGTCATGCAGGTAATCGGCGTCCACCGGCGGGTCGCTGCGCATCAGCACCACCTGGCCGGGGCCGAACTCGAGTTCGGCCCATTCACCCAGCTGGTAGTGGTCGCCCTGGATATCGCGCACCTGCAGCGGCGCCACCGCGGCGCGCGCGCGGCCATCGCGGACGCCCAGCCCGCCGGGGCGCACGTAGTGCAGGCGGTGGCCGCGGCGCTGGGCCTCCAGCAGCATGGCGAAGGTGGAGTCTTTGGCGATCTTGATGGTCGCGATCGGATCCATCACGACCACCACGTCGAGCGGGCCGGGATGCGGCATGGCAGCCTCGCGGGCGGGGGAGCGCAGGATGTTAGCAGCCCCTGCCACAGCCGGCGGCGTCCGTGCGCGAATGCTTGACAGTCAGCCCCCGGGCTTGGATAAAGACAGTCCGCAACGCGCGCAGACGCGGCGGTTGGCAATCGCGCACTGGCGCGCAAGGGGCAGGCATGGCGCAGCAGGACGGGGCAGGCATCAACCTCCAGGGGCTGAGGGTGATGGTCATCGACGATTCGCGGACGATCCGGCGCACGGCGGAAACCCTGCTGGCGCGCGAGGGCTGCGAGGTCGTCACCGCGACCGACGGCTTCGAGGCGCTGGCCAAGATCGCCGACCACAACCCGCAGATCATCTTCGTGGACATCATGATGCCGCGCCTGGACGGCTATCAGACCTGCGCGCTGATCAAGAACAACCAGACCTTCAAATCTGTGCCGGTGATCATGCTTTCGTCGAAGGACGGTTTGTTCGACAAGGCGCGAGGCCGTATCGTCGGCTCCGAGCAGTACCTGACCAAGCCCTTCACGCGCGAGGAGCTGCTGGGGGCAATCCGCACTTACGTCAATGCCTGACCGGGGGGTAAGGCTTTCATGGCTCGCATTTTGCTGATCGAGGACTCACCGACCGAAGCCGCGGTGATGATCCAGCTGCTGGAACGCAACGGCCACGAGGTGATCGCGTCCGCCAGCGCGGAGGACGGCATCGCCGCGTGCCGGCGCGAGAAGCCCGACCTGGTGCTGATGGACGTGATCCTGCCCGGCATGAACGGGTTCCAGGCCACCCGCACCTTGACCCGCGATGCCGAGACCGGGCACATCCCGATCCTGATCATCAGCACCAAGGGGCTGGATACCGACCGGGTCTGGGGCCTGCGCCAGGGCGCCAAGGACTACATCACCAAGCCGCCGCGCGAAAGCGACCTGGTGGCGCGGATCAACGCACTGATCGGGCACTGACGCATGGCCAAGCGCGGCAAGCACAAGCACAAGGGGCGTCCGCCGTTCGCCGCGGCATCCGCCGCGGCTGCCGCGCCGCCGTCGCCGGCGGCCGCCGATGATGCGTCCGCGGCTGCCGGCGTGGACGCGGGCGTGGAGATCGACGCGCAGGCCGATGTGCAGGCGTCGGGCACGAAGGCGCTGGAGGCCGGCCGCATGACGGCGCCCGAAGCCCCTTCCGCGCCGGATGCGGAAGCGGGCGAGGCCGCGCCGATCGCGCCCGCGCGCGTGCCGGTGCGCCCCGCGCGCCTGCTGCGCTCGCCGTTCCTGGCCCTGGCCGATTACGAGCAGCGCAGCCTCGCGCACGTCGCCGGCCTGCCCGAGCAGCTGGACGCGCCCGGCCTGTGGCGCGGCGTGGCCTATCGCGTCGGCCGCCACCGGCTCGCCTCCGGGTTCGACGAGGTGGTCGAGATCCTGCCGCTGCCGGCGCTGACCCACGTGCCCGGCGCGCTGCCATGGCTGCTGGGGATCGCCAACATCCGCGGCAGCCTGCTGCCGGTGGTCGACCTCAAGCAGTTCCTCGAGGGCGAGCGCACCGTGCTGCACGAGCGCCAGCGCGTGCTGGTGGTGCGCCAGCCGGGTGGCGATGTCGCCGTCACCATCGACGAGCTGTACGGCCAGCGCAGCTTCATCGAGGCGCAGGCGATCGACGCCAGCGCGCTGATGGACGGGCGCTATGCCCACTTCGTCGAGCGCGCCTACCGCATGAACGACCAGGATTGGGGCGTGTTCAGCCTCGAACGCCTGTCCCGCACCCCCGAATTCCGCCAAGCCGCCGCCTGAACAGCGGACACCAAGCAAGCCGAGGTCGCACGATGAGCAATTTGATGGATTCCGCCGCCGGCAAGGGCCGCAATCTCAGCACCAACTTCTGGATCTGGCTGCTGGTGGGCTCGCTGGTGGTGTTCGCTGGCAACACTCTGTACGCCACCACCAAGGCCTCGCGCCTCGGCGGTGCCAGCACGGCGGCTTCGCGCCTGCAGCTGAATTCGCAGCGCCTGGCCAACCAGGGCCGCGAGGCGATCGACGGCAACGCGCAGGCGTTCGAGGCCTTCAAGGCCACCAAGGGCGAGGTGGACGCCGACATCAAGTGGCTGAACGACCGCTTCGGCGATTCGCCCGACGTGGCCGGGCCGATCGGCACCGTGAACGCCACCTGGGCCCCGCTGGCCAAGCGCGCGGACGAAGTGCTGGGGTCGCAGCAGGCGGTGCTGGCGCTGGCCGGGCACGCCGACAGCTTCACCGCCAAGGTGCCGCAGCTGCAGGCGCAGTTGAACGAAGTGGTGCGCGGCTTGGCCTCGGGTGGCGCCAGCTCGGCGCAGGTGTTCACCGCGCTGAACCAGGTGGTGACCTCGGCCACCATGGCGCGCCGGATCGCGGAGCTGCGCGCCGGTGGCGATGGCGCGCAGGTGGCGGCAGACGCGCTTGGGCGCGACGCGGCGGTGTTCGATCGCCAGATGAACGTGCTGCTCAACGGCGGCCAGGACATCGCCAAGGTCACCGCGGTTGGCGCCATCGGCCCGCTCGGACAGGCCAATACCCTGTGGCAGGGCATGAAGAAGGACCTCGACGCGATCGTCGGCGACTCGCGCAAGCTGATCGGCGCGCAGACCTCTGCCGCGGCCCTGGCCAGCGGCTCTGACAAGCTGCTGGGCGACAGCGAGAGCCTGTTCGCGGCGTTCACCTCGTTCGGTTCGCTGAAAGACACCAGCATCATCGGCGGCGTGTGGGTCAGCATCCTGTCCGGTGCGCTGGCGCTGTTCTCGATCGGCGGCCTGCTGTGGGCCCTGAACCGCGCCCAGCGCATCCGCTACCAGACCACCAAGGAACTGAACGACCGCAACCAGGAGGCGATCATGCGCCTGCTGGACGAAATGGGTTCGCTCGCGGAAGGCGACCTCACCGTGAAGGCGACCGTGACCGAGGACATGACCGGCGCGATCGCGGACTCGATCAACTTCGCGGTGGAACAGCTGCGCACCCTGGTGGCCACCATCAACGACACCTCGGTGCAGGTGGCAGCCAGCGCGCAGGAAACCCAGGCCACCGCCATGCACCTGGCCGAGGCCGCCGAACACCAGGCGCAGGAGATCAACTCCGCCACTGACCGCATCAACGAGATCGCCGCCAGCATTAACCAGGTGTCGCGCAACTCCGCCGACTCCGCCGAGGTGGCGCGTCGCTCGGTGCAGATCGCGACCAACGGCGCCGGCGTGGTGCGGCAGACGATCGCCGGCATGGACAGCATCCGCGACCAGATCCAGGAAACCTCGAAGCGCATCAAGCGCCTGGGCGAGAGCTCGCAGGAAATCGGCTCGATCGTGGAACTGATCAACGACATCTCCGAGCAAACCAACATCCTCGCGCTGAACGCGGCCATCCAGGCGGCGTCGGCCGGCGAGGCGGGCCGCGGCTTCGCGGTGGTGGCGGACGAGGTGCAGCGCCTCGCGGAGCGCAGCTCCAGCGCGACCAAGCGCATCGAGTCGCTGGTGCAGAC
>CAYYAT010000115.1:0-6084 GCA_964469595.1 uncultured Thermomonas sp. | reverse complement strand
GCCTTCGGGACCGGCGTCTTCGGATTCTCGCTGCCGGGGCGCGAACGCAGCCAGGCCGCGTAGTCGTCGAGGTCGCCGTCGAACGGCTCGACGATGCCGTCGTGCACGCGCCAGTACTGGTCGCAGACCAGGCCGATCAGGTGGCGGTCGTGGCTGACCATGACGATCGCGCCATCGAAGTCCGACAACGCCTCGGCCAGCGCCTCCCGCATCTCCAGGTCGAGATGGTTGGTGGGCTCGTCCAGCAGCAGCAGGTTGGGCTTGTTCCACGCCAGCAGGGCCAGCGCCAGCCGCGCCTTCTCGCCGCCGGAAAAGTTGTCGATGGCCTCGAACGCGCGGTCGCCGGGGAACTGCCAGCCGCCGAGGAAGTTGCGGAACTCCTGGGTCGGCGTGTCGGGCGAGAGCGCCTTGAGGTGGTCGATCGGCGAGGTGCCGGCCACCAGCGACTCCACCGTGTGCTGGGCGAAGTAGCCGATGCGCAGGTCGGGGTGCGCCATGCGCTCGCCCGACATCGGCGGCAGCTCGCCGACCAGGGTCTTCACCAGGGTCGATTTGCCGGCGCCGTTGACGCCGAGCAGGCCGATGCGGTCGCCGGCCTCCAGGCCGAACCCGACCTTGCGCAGCACCGTGGCGTCCGCGCCGTAGCCGCAGTCGGCATCGCGCAGCGACAGCAGTGAATTCGGCAGGCGCAGCGGCGCCGGCAGCTGGATGCTGACCCCGCGCTCCACCCGCACCGCCTCGGTGCCGGCCAGCTTCTCCAGCCGCTTCATCCGCGACTGCGCCTGCCGCGCCTTGCTGGCCTTGGCCTTGAAGCGGTCGATGAAGCTCTGCAGGTGGGCGCGCTCGGCCTGCTCCTTCTCGAACGCGATCTGCTGCTGGCGCAGGTGCTCGGCGCGCTGGCGCTCGAACGCGGTGTAGTTGCCGGCGTACAGCTTCGCGGTGCCGTCGTGCAGGTGCAGGATGTGGGTGGTGACGTTGTCGAGGAACTCGCGGTCATGGCTGATCACCAGCAGCGTGCCGTCATAGCGCTTCAGCCATTCCTCCAGCCAGACCACGGCATCGAGGTCGAGGTGGTTGGTGGGCTCGTCCAGCAGCAGCAGATCGGAGGGCGTCATCAGCGCGCGCGCCACGTTCAGGCGCACCCGCCAGCCGCCCGAGAAATCCGCGACCGGCTTCTCGTGGGTCTCCGCGGGGAAGCCCAGGCCATGCAGCAGGCGGCCTGCGCGCGCGGTGCCGTCGTAACCGTTCACCTCTTCCAGGCGCTGGTGCGCCTCGGCCACCGCCTCCCAGTCCTCCGCCGCGAAGGCGTTGGCTTCCATCTGGATCGCCGCGTGCACGGCGGCATCGCCGGACAGCACGAAGTCGATCGCCGGGTCCGGCAGGTGCGGGGTTTCCTGCGCCACGCTGGCGATGCGCGCCTTGCCGGGCAGATCGAGGTCGCCCTTGTCGGGTTCGACCTCGCCCATCAGCGCGGCGAACAGGGAGGACTTGCCGGCGCCGTTGCGGCCGACCACGCCCACGCGCCAGCCGGCATGCAGGGCCAGGTCGACGTTGGACAGCAGCAGGCGTTCGCCGCGGCGCAGGGCGAAATTGCGGAAGGAGATCATGGGGCGGCGGTTCCAGCGCGCCGGTAGTGGGCGCGTTCGTCGCCCGCCCAGGCCGGCAAAGCAGGTCAAGATACCGCATAACGACATGCCCCGCGCGCGTTTGCGAGCGCGGTGAACGGGTGTTAAACAAGGGTTATTCCACCCAACCCAGAGGTCGCCATGCCCCGCCTCACCCCGCTTGCCCTGGCCCTGTCGTCCCTGCTGGCCGCCACCCCGGCGCTGGCGCAGCAGACCGAACAGGCGTCCGACCAGAAGAAAGACGCGCGCACCCTGGACACCCTGATCGTCACCGGCACCCGCGTCACCGACCGCACGGTGGCCGAGTCGCAGTCGCCGATCGACATCATCACGCCGGAAGTCCTGGAATCCACCGGCACCACCGAGCTGGCCACCGCGCTCTCGCGCGCGCTGCCGTCACTGAACTTCCCGCGCGCGGCGATCAACGACGGTACCGATGCGATGCGCCCGGCCCAGCTGCGCGGGCTGGCCCCGGACCACGTGCTGGTACTGGTGAACGGCAAGCGCTACCACCTCGGCGCGCTGGTGAACGTCAACGGCAGCCAGGGCCGCAGCTCCTCGCCCGCCGACCTCAACAGCATCCCGATCGCCGCGATCGATCGGGTGGAGGTGCTGCGCGACGGCGCCTCGGCCCAGTACGGCTCGGACGCCATTGCCGGCGTGGTCAACATCGTGCTCAAGGGTTCCGCCAGCGGCGGCAGCGCCACGGCTACCTATGGCGAGTACAAGGAAGGCGACGGCGGCAAGTACCAGGTCATGGCGGATGCCGGCTTCGGCCTGGGTACTGCCGGCAAGATCCACCTGGCGGCCCAGTTCGGACACCAGGACCAGACCAATCGCGCCACCCCCTATTCCGGTGCGCAGACGCCGACCTCGCCGCCGGTCGGCCAGACCGTGCAGCGCCTGGGCGATCCCGAAGTGGACAATCGCTCGCTGAGCTACAACTGGGAGATGCCGGCGGCGGACTACCTGAAGTTCTACTCCTACGGCATCTATACCCACCGCGAGACGCTCTCCAACGGGTTTTTCCGCCCGGCCGGCGATTCCCGCAACATCCCGTCGATCTATCCCAACGGCTTCCTGCCGCAGATCTTCAACACCAGCAACGACTACCAGTTCGTGATGGGGATGCGCTCGTCGATCGGCGAGACCAATTTCGACGCCAGCTATACCTACGGCAGCAACGACCTGCGCTTCGACGTGAAGAACTCGCTCAACCGCAGCCTGGGCTCGAGTTCGCCCACCCAGTTCTATGCGGGCACGCTGAAGTACACCCAGCACGTGCTGAACCTCGATTTCAATCGTCCCGTCAACCTCGGGCTGGCCTATCCGGCCACCCTGTCGTACGGGCTCGAGTGGCGCGGCGAGCAGTTCGAGATCGCGCCCGGCGAGCCGAACTCCTATATCAACGGCGGCGTGCTGTTCAACGGCCAGCCGACCCCGTCCGGCGCGCAGGTATTCCCCGGCTTCCGTCCCAGCGACAGCGGCACCTTCGACCGCCACAGTTCCTCGCTCTACGTGGGCCTGGAAGGAGACCTGACGGACAAGCTCTCGGCCGGCCTGGCCGCCCGCCACGAGCGCTACAGCGATTTCGGCAACACCACCACCGGCAAGCTCAGCATGCGCTACGTGTTCAGCGACGCGGTTTCGCTGCGCGCCACCGCCAGCACCGGCTTCCATGCGCCGTCGCTGCAGCAGCAGTACTACCAGACCACCTCCACCAACTTCATCGGCGGCATTCCCTACGACCTGGTGACGTTCCGGGTCACCAACCCGGCCGGCATCGCGCTGGGCGCCGAGCCGCTGAAGCCCGAGAAGTCGCGCAACCTCAGTCTGGGCCTGGTGCTGACGCCCGCCAACGGGCTGTACCTGACCATGGATGCCTACCGCATCAAGGTCACCGACCGCATCAGCCTGTCGGAGAACCTGACCAGCACCGCGGTGCGCACCTACCTCAACAACAACGGCTTCCCGGCGGTGGCCGGCGGCCGCTACTTCACCAACGCGCTGGACACCACCACCACCGGCATCGACCTGGTCGGCACCTACACCTGGAAGCTGGCCGCCAGCAGCGTGGACTGGACGCTGAGCTACAACTACAACAAGACCACGGTGGACCGAGTGGCGCCGAACCCGCCCGCGCTGACCGCGATCGACCCCAACGCGCTGCGCTTCGGGCGGGTCGAGCTGGGGCGGTTCGAGGTCGGCGCACCGCGCGACAAGTTCGTGCTCGGCGCGCAGTGGAACCTCGGCGCGTGGAAGCTGGGCGCCAACCTCAGCCGCTACGGCAAGTTCACCATCCGCAACAGCAACCCGGCGCTGGACCAGACCTTCGGCGCGAAGTGGCTGACCGACCTCAGCGCCAGCTACCGCACCGGCGGCTGGGAGTTCGCGCTGGGCGCCGACAACGTGTTCGACACCTATCCGGACAAAGTCATTCCGCCCAACACCAACTCCGGCCAGCTGATCTGGCCGACCCAGAGCCCGTTCGGCTTCAACGGCGCCTATTACTACGGCCGCGTGTCGTACAAGTGGTGAGTCGGGCAATCCGTTGATGCGCGAACTGCCGCCCGCCGCAGGCCGGCCACGCGACGCCCCGGACCGCCGGGGCGTCGTCGTTTGCGGGCCCCGCGCGAGGCCCGGCCCGCGCGCGTGCGATCATGCCCGCATCGCCGTACGGGAGTCCGCATGCCGCACCACACCTCGCTGATCGCCCTGCTCTGCATCGGGTTCGTGATGGCCTTCGCGCTGGGAATGCTGGCGCGCCGGCTGCGGCTGTCGCCGCTGGTCGGCTATTTGCTGGCGGGCGTGCTGGTCGGGCCCTTCACGCCTGGTTTCGTCGGCGACCAGACGCTGGCGCCGCAGCTGGCCGAGGTGGGGGTGATCCTGCTGATGTTCGGGGTCGGCCTGCATTTCTCGCTGAAGGACCTGATGTCGGTTCGCGCGATCGCGCTGCCGGGCGCGATCGCGCAGATCACGGCGGCCACCGCGATGGGCGGGGCGATGGCGCCCTACTGGCTGGGCGGGAGCCACGCCGCCGGCCGGGGGTTCGGGCTGGCTCTGTCGGTGGCGAGCACGGTGGTGCTGCTGCGGGCGCTGGAGGACCGCCGCCTGCTGGATACCGCCAAGGGCCAGGTGGCGGTGGGCTGGTTGATCGTCGAGGACCTGGCGATGGTGCTGGCGCTGGTGCTGCTGCCGGCGCTCGGCGCGGATGACGCCGGAGGCAGGCAGCTGGGGCTTGCGCTGGGGTTGACGCTGCTCAAGGTCGGCGCATTCGTGGCGCTGATGCTGCTCGTCGGGCGGCGCCTGGTCCCGCGCCTGCTGGAGGGCGTGGCCGGCACCGGTTCGCGCGAACTGTTCACGCTGTGCGTGCTGGCGGTCGCGATGGGCATCGCGTTCGGCGCCGCCGAGCTGTTCGGCGTCAGCTTCGCGCTCGGTGCGTTCTTCGCCGGCATGCTGCTGAACGAGAGCGAATTCGGCCACAAGGCGGCCAATGATTCGCTGCCGCTGCGCGATGCGTTCGCGGTGCTGTTCTTCGTCTCGGTGGGCATGCTGTTCGACCCGCTGATCCTGATCGAGCATCCGCTGCACGTGCTCGCCACGCTGCTGATCATCATGCTCGGCAAGTCGCTGGCGGCATGGGCGATCGTGCGTGCGTTCGGCAAGCCGAACGACACCGCGCTCACCATTTCCGCCAGCCTGGCCCAGATCGGCGAGTTCTCGTTCATCCTGGCGGGGCTTGGCGTCGGGCTGGGCCTGCTGCCGGCGGAAGGGCGCGACCTGGTGCTGGCCGGCGCGCTGCTGTCGATCATCGCCAATCCACTGCTGTTCTCGTGGCTGGAGCGCAAGGCTGCGCGCAGCGCCGCCCGGCGCGAGGATGCCACGCCGCTTCCGGAACTGCTCGACGGACACGTGATCCTGGTCGGCTACGGCCGCGTCGGGCGCCACCTGGCGCTGCTGCTGCAGGAGCGCGGCGTGCCGCTGGTGCTGGTGGAAGCCGACCGCGAACGCGCGCTTGCCGCCCGCGCGCAGGGCCTGCCCACCGTGCATGGCAACGCCGCCGACCAGCGCGTGCTGCAGGAAGCGCATCCGGAGCGCGCGCAGCTGGGCATCCTGGCGGTGCCGAACGCGCTGGAAGCCGGCGAGGTAGTGGCGCGGATGAAGGCCGCCAATCCCATGATCAGCGTGCTGGCACGCGCACACAGCGATACCGAGGTGCAGCACCTGCTGGCGCATGGCGCCGATGCGGCGGTGCTGGCCGAACGCGAGCTGGCCTATTCGCTGGTGGACATGGTGATGGCCACCCCGCCCTACCGCGCGCCGCGCGCCGCGCCACCCGCCACCTGACCGCCCCTGCACGCGGCGGCCGGCGGGCGTAGAGTGCAAGCCTCCTCGGCCCCCGATGCCCCGCCATGTCCCTGCGCACCGCCCTGCTCCTGCCGCTGCTCGCCGCCGCCCT
>CAYYAT010000114.1:0-6094 GCA_964469595.1 uncultured Thermomonas sp. | reverse complement strand
GCGGGAAGTCGCTGGCGTCCAGCAGCTCTATCCAGACCGGCGTCTGCAGCGCGCGCAGGCGGTCGCGCGCGGCCAGCTCGGCAGGGGCCAGCGGCGCCGGCGGTTCCAGCGCCACCTCGTTGCCTTCGCCCAGGCGCGCGCGCGCGCGCAGCTGCACCAGCAATTCCGTGCGCGAGGCAAGATCGCCTTCCTGGGCGCCGCCGTGGCCCAACTGGTGGGCGATGGTGGCGGCGTCCTCGGCGTGGTAGCCCACCTGTTCCAGCGCGCCGCGGATCTGCGCGGCCAGGGCGTCGTCGCCGCTGGCCGTGGCCTCGCCGGTGGCCAGGTCGATGATGCGCGCGCTGGTGGCGAGCACGTCCCGCCAGGCCTCGGAGGCCTCGCCGCTGCGCAGGTGGGTCAACGCCAGCACGTCGATCCACGCCTGTTCGATCAGGATGGCCTGGAACCGCGGCAGGCGGCGCCCGTGCAGCAGCCGCTGCACTTCCTCGTTGGCACGCTGGCGGGCCAGCGCCAGTTTCTCGCGCCCGCGTGCGGCCTCCACCTGCCGGCGTTCGGTCATCTCCGCCTTGCGCGCCTGCGCCTGCAGGCCTGATTGCAGGGTGCGGTTGGCTTCGATGAAGGTGTCCAGCGCGCCCTCGCTGTCCTGCTGCACCGCCGCCACCGCGCGCTGCAGCAGGCCCAGCCACTGGCTGTCGAGGTCGTCCTCGGCCAGCCAGCGCGCGCCGGCCAGCGAGACCGCGCTCAGCAGCTGGCGCGCCGGGTGCGTCGGATCAGTGAAGAACCGCTGGTCGCGCAGGGCCAGCTGCGCCAGCGGCAGGCGCAGGCGCTCCACCAGGCTCTCGCCGGGGCTGTGCCGGCGCAGCTCGCGCTGCAGATGGGCCAGATAGAGCGCGAGCAGCTCGAAGCTGTCGTTGTCGATGTCGGACAGCGCCACCCCGGGGCCGTGTAGCTGGCGGGCCTGCGCCAGCAGGATCTGGCGGTAATCGGCCAGGCTCTCGGCCTTGGTGGCGGTGCTGCGCATGCGCTGCAGCGCGCCCAGCACCTCGTCCGCGCGCAGGGTTTCGCGCACGCGCTCGTCCACTCCGCCGGGGCGCAGCTTGGCCAGCAGCAGGCGGCGCCGGTGCAGCAGGCCCTGCAGGGCATTGAAGGCGGGGTTGCTCGGGCGCCCGGCATGGCCGCCCGCGACGGCGAGCGGGGCGCTGGCGCCCGCGCCGGGCGTGCCGGCACCGGGCATATCGGCGGCGGGACTTGCCGCGGCATCGGCGGCCCCGCCATGACCCGGCGTGCGCCCTGCGGCGCTGCCTTCCGCGCCTCGCGCCTCGCGCTGGCCGGCGGCGGCCGGCGCGCCCGCGCCCTTGTCGTCCAGCAGGGTGGACGGCGCGGCCGATCCCGGGCGCACCCGCACCGGGACGAAGCTCAGGAACGGCAGGATCCCGTCCTGGGCCAGGCGCGCGTTGGCCGCTTCCAGCAGCGGCGGGTAGAACTCCGCCATCGCCTTCTCGAACTGCTGGAACAGCTGCAGGCGTGCGTAGCGCGACAGCTCCAGCTCGTCCGCGGCATCGGCCAGGGCGTTGCAGAACGCATAGGGACCCAGCGGCAGCGCCTCGCCTTCCAGCGCCGGCGCCGCGGCCAGCACGCCCAGCCGATGGCCCAGCAGTTGCAGGGCCAGGCTGTTGCGGGCTTCCATCCGGCTGGCCATGTTCTGCAGCGTGGTCTCGTCGCTGAGCTCGTCGTCCTCCAGCAGCTTCAGCTCGGTCACCGGGGCGGCGTCGGCGTCGGCATGCGCCGCGCGTGCGGCCTGCAGGGTCGCCAGCGCGGATTCGACATGAGCCATGAAGCGGGTGGTGAATGCATGGCCGCCGCGGCCGAGGCTGCGGATCGCCGCCAGGCGCGCGGTTTCCAGCGCCGGTTCGCTGCTGGGGGTGGCCGCGGGATCGGCCACAGTCAAGTCAAAGGCATGCAGAAGTTGCGGCAGCTGCTGCCCCATCTCCGCGCGCACGTCCGTCAACAGGCGTTCCAATGCCTGCCGCGCGCGCCTGGGCAGCGTGGCCTCGGCGAGCGTCGCGGGTGACTTCCGGGTTGTGCTGGCCGCGATGGTCACTGCAGTTGCGCCCCCTGCGCTCCGGCGACGCCCGCATGGTATGCGCGATCGCCATGCGCCTCAATCGGGGCCTGCCCCGCAGCGCGGGCGCGGCCGCCGGGCGGGGTGGCCGCGGCTTCGGCCTCAGTCAAGAAACAGGCCCACCACGTCGTTGGTGAAGCGGCGGCCGAGTTCGGTGGGGCGCAACCAGTCGGGGTCGTCCTCCAGCCAGCCGCGCGCGCGCGCGGTGGCCAGGTGCGCGGCGATCGTCGCGCGCGGTAGCCCGGTGCGCGCCTCGAACAGCGCCAGCGGCACCCCGGCATTCAGGCGCAGGGCGTTGAGCATGAAGTCGAACGGCAGCCGCGCTGCGGCCAGCACTTCATCGCCGCCGATCGCCGCCTTGGTGCCGGCCCTCTCCAGATACAGCAGGGGGTGGCGGATCTTCCAGCGTCGCAGCACTTGCTGCTGCGCGCCCAGGGTCAGCTTGCCGTGGGCGCCGGCGCCGATGCCGAGGTAATCGCCGAACTGCCAGTAGTTGAGGTTGTGCCGGCACTGGCGGTCGGGCCGTGCGTAGGCGCTGACCTCGTACTGGGTGAAGCCGGCGCTGGCCAGCCGCGCCTGGCAGGCCTCCTGCATGTCCCAGGCGGTGTCGATGTCGGGCAGGTCCTGCGGCGGGCGTGCGGCGAAACGGGTGCCCGGCTCCAGGGTGAGCTGGTAGTGGCTGATGTGGGCAGGTTGCAGGGCCAGCGCGCGTTCGATGTCATCCACCGCCATCGCCAGGGTCTGCCCCGGCAGCGCATACATCAGGTCGAGGTTGAGGTTGTCGAAGCCGGCATCCTGCGCGGCCTTGACCGCGCGCTCGGCGTCGCCGCTGGAGTGGATCCGCCCCAGCCGCTGCAGGCAGCCGTCGTCGAAACTCTGTACGCCGAAGCTCAGCCGGTTCACGCCGGCGGCGCGGTAGCCGGCGAACGGGCCGTGTTCGACCGTGCCAGGGTTGGTCTCCAGGGTGATCTCGACGTCCGGCGCGAAGCGCAGCCGCGCGGACGCGCCCTGCAGGAAGCGGTCGATCGCCTGCGGCGGGAATAGCGACGGCGTGCCGCCACCGAAGAACACGCTGTGCACCACCCGGCCCCAGGCCAGCGGCAGGTCGGCATCGAGGTCGCGCAGCAGCGCATCGACGTAGGCGTCGAACGGCGGGGCGCCCTTGTGCTCGTGCGAGTTGAAGTCGCAGTACGGGCATTTGCGCACGCACCAGGGCAGGTGCACGTACAGCGCAAGGGGCGGCGGAGTGAGGATGGTCTGCATCTGAGCAGCGGGCGCGCCGGACATGCGTGGCTTCAGCGCATCAGCGTCAGCTGCGCGCGCAGCTGCGCCAGCGCGAGGCCGCGGTGGCTGTCGCGGTTCTTCACGTCGGATGGCAGTTCGGCGGCGCTGCAGCCGTGCCCCGGGGAGAAGAACACCGGGTCGTAGCCGAACCCGCCGCTGCCCTGGCGCGCGTGCAGGATGCGGCCTTCCCAGATTCCCTGCGCGATCAGCGGCAGCGGGTCTTCGGCATGTCGCAGCAGCGCCAGCACGCACACGAAGCGCGCGCTGCGCTCAGCGTCGGGTACGCCGGCGAGCCCGCGCAGCAGCTTGTCGATGTTCGCTTCGCTGTCGCCATGCTGGCCGGCATAGCGCGCCGAATACAGCCCCGGCGCGCCATCCAGCGCGTCCACGCACAGCCCGGAGTCGTCCGCCAGCGCCGGCAGGCCGGTGGCGCGCGCGGCGTGGCGGGCCTTGAGGATCGCGTTTTCGACGAACGACAGCCCGGTTTCCTCGGCATCGGTCACGCCGAATTCGGACTGCGCGTGCAGGGCGAAGCCGGTGCCCAGCAGTTCCCGCAGTTCCGCCAGCTTGCCGGCGTTGCCGCTGGCCAGCACCAGTCTCATGCCTGCGCCAGCGCCTCGCGCTGGGCCGCGAACAGCGCGGCGCAGCCCTGTTCGGCCAGCGCCAGCAGGGCGTCCAGCTCGTCGCGGCGGAACGCATGGCCCTCGGCGGTACCCTGCAGCTCGATGAAGCCGCCGCCGTCGTTCATCACCACGTTCATGTCGGTGTCGCAGGCGCTGTCCTCGGCGTAGTCGAGGTCCAGCACCGGCACGCCCTGGTAGATGCCGACCGAGACCGCGGCGACCGCCCCGAACACCGGGTTGCGCTTGAGTTCGCCGCGCGCCAGCAGCGGCGCCACCGCGTCCACCAGCGCGACGTAGGCGCCGGTGATGGCGGCGGTGCGGGTGCCGCCGTCGGCTTGCAGCACGTCGCAGTCGAGGGTGATGGTGCGCTCGCCCAGCGCCGCGCGGTCCACGCAGGCGCGCAGGCTGCGCCCGATCAGGCGCTGGATCTCCAGCGTGCGCCCGCCCTGCTTGCCGCGCGCGGCCTCGCGGTCGCTGCGGGTATGGGTGGCGCGCGGCAGCATGCCGTATTCGGCGGTGACCCAGCCCTCGCCCTTGCCGCGCAGGAACGCCGGCACCTTGTTATCCACGCTGGCGGTGCACAGCACGCGGGTGTCGCCGAAGCTGACCAGCACCGAGCCTTCGGCGTGGCGGGTGAAGCCGCGCTGCAGGGAGACGGGACGCAGCTGGCCTGCGGCGCGGCCACTGGGACGGACGAGGGACATGCGGAGGTTCCGGGGGCGCGGCAATCGGTGGGCCGCTAGATTACCATTCGGCCTTTGTCGCACCCGGGACGCGCATGATCCGCAGCATGACCGCTTTCGCCGCCGGCGAGCGCAGCACCGAATGGGGGCTGCTGTCAGCCGAACTGCGCGCGGTGAACCACCGCTTCCTCGAGCTCGGCCTGCGCCTGCCGGACGAACTGCGCGCGGCCGAACCGGCGCTGCGCGAACGGGTCGCCGCGCGGATTTCGCGCGGCAAGCTGGACCTGGTGCTGCGCCTGCGGGCCATTCCCGGCGAGGGCGCGGGCCTGCAGGTCGATGAGGCGCTGGTGGCGCGGCTGGGCGATCTCGCCTCGCGACTGCAGCCGGCGTTCCCGCAGCTGCGGGTGCAGTTCACCGATCTGCTGCAGTTCCCGGGCGTGCTGCAGGCGCGCGGGGTGGATGGCGAGGCCCTGCAGCGCGAGGCGCTGGCCCTGCTGGAGACGGTGCTGGACGATTTCAGCGTGGCCCGCGAGCGCGAAGGCGGCAAGCTGGCCGCAGTGATCGCCGAGCGTGCCGATGCCATCGCCCGCATCGCCGCCGAGGTGCGCACCCTGGTGCCGCTGATCCGCGCCGGCCAGCGCCAGAAGCTGGAGGCGCGCCTGGCCGACCTCGCCCAGCCCGCCGATCCCGGCCGCATGGAGCAGGAACTGGTGCTGTGGCTGCAGAAGCTGGACGTGGACGAGGAACTGGACCGCCTCGACAGCCACCTGGTCGAGCTGCGGCGCATCCTCAAGGGCGGCCGCGAGCCGGTGGGGCGCCGCCTGGACTTCCTGCTGCAGGAGTTCAACCGCGAGGCCAACACCCTGGGGAGCAAGTCGGTGGATGCGCGCACCAGCAATGCCGCGGTTGAGCTGAAGGTGCTGATCGACCAGATCCGCGAACAGATCCAGAACATCGAGTGAAAGGCAGGCAGTCGCCCATGCGCGGAACCCTCTACATCGTCGCCGCGCCTTCGGGCGCCGGGAAATCCAGCATCGTCAACGCGGTGCTGGCGCGCGATCCGGGCATCCGCCTGTCGATCTCGTTCACCTCGCGCGCGCCGCGCCCCGGCGAGCGCCACGCCGAGCACTACAACTTCGTCAGCGCGGCCGAGTTCGAGGCGATGGTGGCGGCCGGGGACTTCTTCGAATACGCCCGCGTCCACGGCGACTGGAAGGGCACCGCGCGGCAGTCGGTGGAGCCGGCGCTGGCGGCCGGCCACGACGTGCTGCTGGAGATCGACTGGCAGGGCGCGCGCCAGGTGCGGGCCAAGGTGCCGGACGCGGTCAGCGTGTTCATCCTGCCGCCCTCGCGCGACGCGCTGGAGGAGCGCATGCGCAAGC
>CAYYAT010000113.1:0-6099 GCA_964469595.1 uncultured Thermomonas sp. | reverse complement strand
AAGAAGCCCTTGGAGGCGGCCGACCGCAGGCCGTTGGCGTTGAAGGTGAGAATGCGCATCCGCCAAGGATAGCGGTTCCATGCGGTAACCTTTGCACCCTCCGACGCCACCGCTTCTTTTTCCATGTCCGACCATCGCAGCCGTTTCCTGCAGCTGGCCCTGAACGCCGAGGCCCTGCGTTTCGGCGAGTTCACGCTGAAGTCCGGCCGCACCAGCCCCTACTTCTTCAATGCCGGGCGCTTCGACTCCGGTGCTGCGCTGGCGGGTTTGGCCGGCTGCTATGCGGATGCGGTGGACGCCGCCGGGCTGGACTTCGAGCTGGTGTTCGGCCCGGCCTACAAGGGCATCCCGCTGGCCACCGCGCTGGCCTGCGAGTACGCGCGCCGCGGCCGCGACCTGCCGCTGGCGTTCAACCGCAAGGAAGCCAAGACGCACGGCGAGGGCGGCAGCCTGATCGGAGCAAAGCTGGCCGGGCGCCGGGTGCTGATCGTGGACGACGTGATCACCGCCGGCACCGCGATCCGCGAGGCGCTGGCGATCATCCGCGAGGCGGGCGGCGTGCCGGCCGGGATCGTGATTGCGCTGGACCGCCAGGAACGCGTGCGCGAGGACGCGGCAGAATCGGCGGCGCAGGCGGTGGCGGCGGAGCACGCGATTCCGGTGGTCGCCGTGGCCACCCTGTCCGACCTGCTGGCCTTCGCCGGCGAGGACGCCGCGCTGGCCGCCCACCGCAACGACCTGCTCGCCTACCGCGCGCGCTACGGGGTCGTCTGATACGCTCATCGGCAGCCACGGGGGGCCGTCCATGCCGCACCATTTCCGCCTGATCGCCGTCACTGCCCTCGCCCTTGCGGGCGCGGGCCATGCCGCCGCGCAGACCGCATCGCCGCCGCAGAAGAAGATCTACTGCTGGGAGGAAAACGGCCGCAAGGTCTGCGGCGACGCCCTGCCCGCTTCCGCCGCCGACCGCGCGCGCACCGAGATCAGCATCAAGAGCGGGCTGCCCACCGCGCAGGTGGAACGCGCGCTGACCGAGGAGGAGCGCAGCGCCGCGCAGCAGGCGGCCGACGCCGCGCGCCGCCAGGCCGAGGCCGAGGCCATGCAGAAGCGGCGCGACCTGGCGATGGTGGAGTCGTACATGACCGAAGCCGACCTGCGCCGTGCCTATGGCGAGCGCACCGCGCTGCTGGACGAGACCCTGAAGGCCAGCCGGCTGGGCATCACCACCCTGCACGCCAGCCTGCTGTCGCTGCTGCGCCAGGCCGGCGACCAGGAGCTGGCCGGCACCCCGGTCCCGCCGCGGCTCACCCGCTCCATCCTGCAGCAGCATGCCGAGCTGCTGCGCCAGCGCCAGATCCTGCTGGCGCAGGAGGAAGACCGCGCCGCGCTGGAAAACGAGCTGGCCGACTCCCTGCGCCGCTACCGCGAGATGAAGGGCGGCGCGGCAGCGGCCGCCGCCGCGCCCGCTTCGGACAAGTAGGCCGCACCGCTCCCGGTCGCCGCAGGCGCGGCGAACGGCAAGGCCCCGCCAGTGCGGGGCCAAGACATGAAGGCAGACTCCGAGCAGCCTCGAAATAGCTCAGAGGAGGCTCAGAACGGCAAGCGCAGATTCGGCTCCAGCTGCAGCAGCTTGTCGCGGAACGCCTGCTGGATGCGCGCCATGCCGCTGGTGGTCTCGGCATCGAAGCGCATCACCAGCACCGGCGTGGTGTTGGAGGCACGCACCAGGCCCCAGCCGTCCGGCCAGTCCACGCGCACGCCGTCGAGGGTGGTGATGCGCGCGCCCTCGAACCCGGCAGTCAGGCGCAGGCGCTCGACGAACTCGTGCGGGTCGCCATCGTCCGGCAGCTCGACCTTGATCTCGGCGGTGGACACGCCGTCCGGCAGCGCCTCGAACACCGCTTCCGGCGCCTCGCCGCGCACGTCCAGGATCTCCAGCAGGCGCGCCGCGGCGTAGATGCCGTCGTCGAACCCGAACCAGCGCTCGGCGAAGAAGAAGTGGCCGCTCATCTCGCCGGCCAGCGCGGCGTCGGTCTCGCGCATCTTGGCCTTGATCAGCGAGTGCCCGGTCTTCCACATCAGCGGGCTGCCGCCGTGGCGCAGGATCTGCACCGGCAGGCGGCCGGTGCACTTCACGTCGTACACGATCACCGCGCCCGGGTTGCGCTCCAGCACGTCGGCGGCGAACAGCATCAGCAGGCGGTCGGGGAAGATCGCCTTGCCGGACTTGGAGACCACGCCGAGGCGGTCGCCGTCGCCGTCGAACGCAATGCCGAGGTCGGCATCCAGGCGCTGCACCATCTGCACCAGCGCCTCCAGGTTGTGTGGGTCGCCCGGGTCCGGATGGTGGTTGGGGAAGTTGCCGTCCACGTCGCAGAACAGCGGGGTGACATCGGCGCCGATCGCCTCCAGCACGCGCGGGCCGAGGATGCCGGCGGCGCCGTTGCCGGCATCCACCACCACCTTCAGCGGCTGGCCGATCTGGATGTCGCCGGCGATCCGCTGCACGTAGTCCTCGCCGATGTCGCGCTCGTCCAGGGTGCCTTCCACGTCGGCCTGCAGCAGGCGGTCCTCGGCGATCCGCGCGTGCAGGTCCTTGATCGCCTCGCCGGACAGGGTCTCGCCGCCGACCACGATCTTGAAGCCGTTGTAGTCCGGCGGGTTGTGGCTGCCGGTGATCGCCACCCCGCAACCGGTGCGCAGGTGGTAGGTGCCGAAGTACACCACCGGGGTCGGCACCATGCCGATGTCGATCACGTTGCGGCCGGCCTTGCGCAGGCCGCGGATCAGGCCCTGCGCCAGGTCCGGGCCGGACAGGCGGCCGTCGCGCCCGACCACGATCGCCTCCAGCCCCTGCTCGGCCATCACCGAGCCGATGGCCTGGCCGATCAGCTCGGCCACCCCGGCATCCAGCGAATGCCCGATCACGCCACGGATGTCGTAGGCCCGGAAGATGCGGTGGTCGATCACCACCGGTACCCGCGCCGCGCGCTCGGGGCGGTCGTGCTCGCGCACCTTCACCTTCGGCGCCGGCTCGGCCGCCGGCAGCTCCTGCTGCAGGTCGGCCAGGGTCGGCCCGGCCTCGACCACACCGGCACCGCCCAGCGCCAGCAGGCGCGGCCGCACCCGCAGCCACAGCACGCCCGCGCCGACCAGCAGGATCACGCCCAGCGCGAGCGCGGGAATGCCCTCCAGGCCGAACGGCGTGGCCGCCATGTCGGGAGCCGAGGCGGCGATGCGCAGGTCGCTGTCGGGAACGCGCGCGGCCATCGCCTCGGCCGCGTTGCCCAATGCCAGCTCGCCGCGCTCGATCACGCTGCGCTGGCCCTGGCGCAGCGCGAGGTAGGTGCCCCCCGGCAGGGCCGGCGACTCGACCCCGCTTTCCAGCCGGGTCAGCGGCAGTTCGACGTAAGCCACCATCGGGGTCGCGCCCTTCACCGGCGCCGCCAGCGCCAGCCGGTGCTGACCCTGCATCTGCATGATGCGGGTGCTGGTCTTGCCGCTGGACAGGGCGTCCTCGATGACCGCCACGGTGCCAAAGCCGGCCCGTGGCAGGTTGGCATAGAGCTCTTCCAGGTCCGCCGGCCAGACCCCGGCGCGGGCGACGTCGCTCCAGCCCTGCTTCAGCGCCGCGCCCGCGGCCTCGCGGTCGCCCGCCGCCAGCGCAGCCGCCAACTCGCGCGTGGCCAGCTGGGCGGCGAACCGCTGGCGCTGCTCGTTGAGCACGCGCCGCACCGACACCACCGCGTCGTCGCGCGCGAACTCCAGCGAATGCTGGCGGCTCTCGTCGCGCAGCCGCAGTCCGCCGGCGACCAGGCACCACATGCCCAGCACCAGCAGCAGCGCGACCAGCCACGGCAGCAGCCGCGCCGCCTGCAGCGGGTCGAGCTGCAACCCGCGCGGCGCCTCGGCGTCCGCCCCATCCTTGTCCTTGCGACCCAACCCGAACACAGCCATGCGATTCCCCCGTCAGCGCACGCCGGTATGGCCGAAGCCTCCCTGCCCGCGCGCGCTCTCCTCGAAAGTATCCACCACTTGCAGCACCGCGCGCACCACCGGCAGCAACACCAGCTGGGCGATGCGGTCCCCGGGCGCGATCTCGAACACCTGCGCGCTGCGGTTCCACAGGCTCACCAGCAGCGGCCCCTGGTAGTCGGCGTCGATCAGGCCGGTGCCGTTGCCAAGCACGATGCCGTGCTTGTGGCCCAGCCCGGAGCGCGGCAGGATGACCGCGCACAGGCCGGGATCGGCGATGTGGATGGCCAGCCCGGAGGGCACCAGCGCGGTCGCGCCGGGCTCCAGCCGCAGCGGCGCCTCCAGCGCGGCGCGCAGGTCCATCCCCGCGCTGTGCGCGGTGGCATAGGCCGGCAACGCCCATTCGCGGCCGAAGCGCGGATCCAGCACCTTCACCTGCAGCACGTGCGCGCTCATGCCAGTCGCTCCGCCACGATGTCCAGCAGCTGGCCGGCGAGCTCGGCCTTCGGCGCCGGGCCCAGCGCGCGCGCGCCGGCGGCATCGATCACCAGCAGCGCGTTGTCGTCGCTTTCGAATCCGCAGCCGGCCTGCCCGACCTGGTTGGCGCAGATCAGGTCGAGGCGCTTGCGCTCCAGCTTGGCGCGCGCGTAGTCGGCCACCCGTTCGGTCTCCGCCGCGAATCCCACCACCAAACGCGGCCGCTGCGCGCTGGCGGCCACCTCGGCGAGGATGTCGCGGGTCTTCACCAGCTCCAGTACCAGCACGTCCTGCCCCGGCTGCTTCTTGATCTTGTGCGCGCACGGGGTGCGCGGAGTGAAATCGGCCACCGCCGCCGCACCGATGTAGGCATCGCAGGGCAGCGCCTGCATCACCGCGGCATGCATCTGCGCCGCGCTGCGCACGTCGATCCGCTGCACCCCGGCGGGCGTCGCCAAATGCACCGGGCCGGCCACCAGTACCACCTGCGCACCGCGCGCGGCGGCGACCGCGGCAATCGCGAATCCCATCTTGCCGCTGCTGCGGTTGCCCAGGAAGCGCGCCGGGTCGAGGTCTTCGTAGGTCGGGCCGGCACTGACCAGCAGCCGGCGACCGGCCAGCCCGGCCGTCATGCCAGCGCCCCGAGCGCCGCCACGATCTCGGCCGGTTCCGCCATCCGCCCGGGCCCGGACTCGCCCTCGGCCAGCGGGCCGTCGTTGGGGCCGACCAGATGCGCGCCGCGCGCCAGCAGCAGGGCCACGTTGGCCTGGGTGGCCGGGTGTCGCCACATGCGGTGGTTCATCGCCGGCGCCAGCAGTAGTGGCGCCTCGCTGGCCAGGCACAGGGTGCTGACCAGATCGTCCGCCAGCCCGTGCGCCAGCTTCGCCAGCGTGTTGGCGGTAGCCGGCGCCACCACCACCCGCTGCGCCCAGCCGGCCAGCTCGAGATGTCCCATCGCGGCCTCGGCCTGGGCATCCCACAGCGACGTGCGCACCGGCCGGTGCGAGAGCGCCTGGAAGGTCTGCGCGCCGACGAAGCGCTGCGCGCTCTCGGTCATCGCCACCTGCACCTCGGCACCGGCATCGCGCAGGCGGCGCACCAGCTCGGCGGCCTTGTAGGCGGCAATCCCGCCGCACACGCACAGCAGCACGCGACGGCCGCCCTCGGGAGCATCCTGGACCTGCATCAGGCCGTTTCCTGACCACTTCACCAGCGGCCAGCTTACCCGATGCCACGCCAGATTCCGCTAGCCGGGACACGCCGGCCGGGGCACGCTGGCAGCATGCACATCCGCGACTGGCCCGCCACCGAACGTCCCCGCGAGAAGCTGCTGGCGCGCGGCCCGGGCGCGCTGTCGGATGCCGAGCTGCTGGCGCTGTTCCTCGGCTCCGGCTGCGCCGGGCAGGATGCCGTCAGCAATGCGCGCGCCCTGCTGGCCGCGCATGCCGGCCTGCGCCCGCTGCTGGACCACGAACCGCGCGCGCTGCTGCGCCTGCGCGGGATCGGCCCGGCCCGCGCCTGCCTGCTGGCGGCCGCGCTGGAGCTGGGGCGGCGCCATCTGGCGGCCGGGCTGGAACGCGGCGAGGCGCTGACCGATCCGGGCGCGGCCGGGCGCTACTTCGCGCGCCGCCTGCGCGCGCTCGGCCA
>CAYYAT010000112.1:1768-6111 GCA_964469595.1 uncultured Thermomonas sp. | reverse complement strand
CCGATCGACGCCCGCACGAGCGCACCGCGGTCAGGACGCGCTGTAGCGCTGCAGCTGGTCGAGGGTCTGCTGCTGCTCTTCGATCACCGCCTTGACCAGGTCGCCGATCGACAGCACGCCCACCACGCGACCGCCGTCCAGCACCGGCAGGTGGCGGATGCGGCGGTCGGTGACCAGCTGCATGCAGTGCTCCACCGAATCCGTCGGCGCCACCGTGCGCACCTGCGCGGTCATGATCTCGCGCACCGGGGTGTCCTTCGAGGCGCGCCCCTGCAGCACCACCTTGCGGGCGTAATCGCGCTCGGACACGATCCCCACCAGCGCGGGGCCCTCCATCACCAGCAGCGCGCCGATCTCGCGCTCCGCCATCCGGCGCAGGGCCTCGATCACCGGAGCATCGGGGCCGATCGAGACGATCTCAGCCGGTTTCGCGTCCAACAGCTGCCGTACCGTGCGCATGGCCGACTCCTTGCGGTCTGGGGCGATGCCCCGAGGATACTCCGTCCGCCGGGTGCCAGGCATCCACCAGGTACAGCGGCCGCTGCTTCGACTCCTCGTACAGCCGACCCAGGTATTCCCCGATCATCCCCAGCGCCATCAGCTGCACCCCGCCCAGCAGCAGGATCACCGCCATCAGCGACGGCCAGCCGGCCACGCGGTCGCCCCACAGGAGCGCGCGCAGCACCACCCAGGCGCTGAACCCGAAGGCCAGCAGCGCGGTCATCAGCCCCACGTACGTCGCCAGCCGCAGCGGCGCGGTGGAAAAGCTGGTGATGCCCTGCAGCGCGAAGTTCCACAGCCGCCAGAAACCGAATTTGCTGCGGCCGCCGGCGCGCGCCTCGCGCTGATAAGGGATTTCCGCCGCATTGAAGCCGATCCAGCCGAACAGCCCCTTCATGAAGCGCTGGCGCTCGCGCAGCTGGCGCAGGGCCGCCAGCGCGCGCGGCGAGAGCAGGCGGAAATCGCCGGTATCGCGCGGCACCGGGGTGGCCGACAGGCGGCCGATCAGGCGGTAGAACAGGTGCGCGCTGGCGCGCTTGAGCCAGCCCTCGCCGGCGCGCGCCACGCGCACCCCGCGCACGTCGTCGAACCCTTCCCGCCACTTCCGCACGAACTCCGGCAGCAGCTCGGGCGGGTCCTGTCCGTCGGCATCGAGGATCAATGCCGCACCGGTCTCGACGTGATCGAGTCCGGCGGTGAGCGCGGCTTCCTTGCCGAAATTGCGCGACAGCCGCAGCAGCGCCACCCGTGCATCCTCGCGCGCATAGCCCTGCAGCAGCGCCCAGGTCCCGTCACGACTGCCGTCGTCCACTAGCAAGAGCCGCGCGCGCAGCCCTTCGCGCGCGGCCATCTCCAGCGCCGCGCGTAGGCGCGGCCACAGCGCGGGCAGTGCGTCGGCCTCGTCGTAGGCCGCCACCACCAGGGTCAGCTGGCGGTCCTCGGGCGGGATCTCGTGCATGCGCGCAGTATGCCAGCGCGCCGCCCGCCACCCGTCCTCATTCCGGCGCGTTCATTCCAGCGTGCGCAGGAGCCCGGTGCCGCCGAGCGCCGCCATCTGGCCCTGGATGGCCTGCGCACGCCGCTGCACGTAGGGCCCCGGGTGGGCGGCATCGTAGCGACGAGGGCTGGGCAGCACCGCCGCCAGCCGCGCCGCCTCGGCCGCTGTCAGCGCCTGCGCATTCTTGCCGAAGAACCGCCGCGCCGCCGCCTGCGCGCCGTACACGCCATCGCCGAACTCGGCGACGTTCACGTACACCTCCAGGATCCGGCGCTTCGGCCACAGGGTTTCGATCAGTACCGTGTACCAGACCTCCAGCCCCTTGCGCAGCCAGCGGGTGGGGCCGCTGCCCTGCCACAGGAACAGGTTCTTGGCGGTCTGCTGGCTGATGGTGCTGGCGCCGCGCAGGCGCCTGACCGGCGTGCCGCGCTTCTCGGCGCGCGCGAGCATGCGCTCGTTGTGCGCCTGCGCCTTCTCGATGGCCTCGAAATCGAAGCCGTGGTGGCGCGGAAAGTTCTGGTCCTCGGACGCGATCACCGCCAGCGGCAGCTGCGGCGAGATCCGCGCCAGCGGCTGGAAGTCGTAGCGCACGCGGAACCCGGGATCGCCCTCCACCGCGGCCTCCACCCAGCGCGCCAGCATGAACGCCGACAGCGGCGGATCCACCACCCGCAGCAGCAGCACCTGGGCCACGCTCAGGACGATGCCCAGCAGCGGCAGCTTCCACCACCAGCCACGCAGGCGGCGCTTCCAGCGGCCGCTCATGCCTGCCGGCCTTGCGATCGCAGCGCGCGCGCCCCATGTCGTTGCATCATTCCCCTCCCCGTCGGCGCCGCCATTATCCGCGCGCGCCCGCCATCACGGAACCGCCATGCCCCAGATCCAAGACACCCTGCTGCGCTTCCTGCTGCCCGACGCCGGCGTGCGCGGCGTCGCCGTCCACCTGGATGCGGCCTGGCAGGCGATCGCCGGCCGCAGCCACTATCCCGAGGCCGCCGCCACCCTGCTGGGCGAGGCCGCCGCGGCCGCCGCCCTGTTCACCGGCCACGCCAAGGTGGACGGACGGCTGTCGGTGCAGCTGCGCAGCCCCGGTGCGATCGGCACCCTGTTCGCCGAATGCACCGCCACCGGTGGCCTGCGCGGGATCGTGCGCCTGCGCGAAGACGCCGGCGCGCCGCCGCAGGACCTGCGCGCGCTGGGCGAGGGCGCACTGCTGGCGATCACCATCGAGAACCCCGCGCTGGGCGATGCCGAGCCGATGCGCTACCAGGGCCTGGTCAGCCTGCAGGCCAGTCGCCTGGATGCCGCGTTCGAAGGCTATTTCCAGCAGTCCGAGCAGCTCCCCACGCGCCTGCTGCTGGCCTGCGACGGCACCCGCGCGGCCGGGCTGCTGCTGCAGAAGCTGCCCGGCGCGGAGGGCGACGAGGACGGCTTCCGCCGCGCCAGCGCCCTGTTCGACACGCTCGGCCGCGAGGAACTGCTGGCACTGCCGCCGGCCGAGGTCGTGCACCGCCTGTTCCACGAGGAAACCCCGCAACTGCTGGGCGAGAAGCCGCTGGCGTTCGCCTGCTCCTGCTCACGCGAGCGGGTGGAGGCGATGCTGGTCTCGCTGGGCAGCGCGGAGGCCGCCGCCGCGGTCGACGCCGGCGACGGCGAGGCCCGGGTCACCTGCGAGTTCTGCGGCCAGGACTACCGCTTCGATGCCGCGCAGATGGCGACCCTGTTCGCCCAGGCCGCGGCCGCCCACCCCAGCCCCGCGGCCCTGCAGTAAGCCTGAGCCGGCCGCACCGCGGCACGGATGTGACGGCGCGCACGGGGCGGCGTCCGGCCAGTTGTTAAAGAAACATAAACACGCTAACCTGCTTGCCTGCCCCTTTGCGGGAACTTTGCCGTCCGCGGCCAGTCCATTCTCTAAGCCATGCCGTCGCGCCTCACGCCCATCGCTACCGCCGTGCTCGCCCTGGCCTTCGCCAGCGGTGCCGCGCACGCGCAGGCGAAGCAGGACAAGCGCAGCGACACCCGCATGGTGCCGGTGCTGAACAAGGCCAACGGCAAGCTGGAGGCGGTGCTGATGCTGGAGCCGGCCGCGGGGGCCAACGGCAACCGCTGGCGGTTCGGCAACACCTCGCTGGAGACCACGTTCGGCCTGCAGTCCGGCAATTCGCTGGCGCTGCTGTGCGATCGCCGCGGCGGCATGGCGCCGGCCATCGGCCAGCTCGCCAGCAACTGCGTGCTCGCCTCGCTGGAAGGCGACGGCAAGGACAATGGCATCAGCCGCCATGCCAGCGCCGGCCTCAACCTCGTACGCCCCGGCGCCAAGGCCGGCCTGAGCGTGGGTAGCGGCCACGACACCCTGCCCGCCTGGCTGAGCCCGGGCACCCTGGGCGGGGCGCGCTATACCCAGAACGACGTCTCGCTGTTCGCGGAGAAATCCCTGGGCGGCGAAGGCTTCGTCAACGTCGGCGGCACCGTGGCGCGCGCGCGCCTGGTTCCCGCGGCGGACGTACCGCAGCTGGCCGACCAGTGGAACACCCGCAGCCTGAGCATCGGCGGCGGCTACGGCAACTTCGGCGCCAGCATCATCGGCCGGATCGTGAACGTGCCCGGCGAGAGCGACGTGTGGAAAGGCGTGGGCCTCGGCCTGACCTGGCGCACCCCGTGGAACGGCCAGCTCAGCGTGGGCGCGGACAACGTGATCACCCGCGGCAAGAACCCGTTCGCCTCCAAGAACGGCGAAAGCGACGAGGGCACCGTGCCCTACGTGCGCTACCAGCAGGACCTCTGATCCCACCTTCCCGCGCGGCGCCACGCACGCGCAGGGCGTACCAAACGCAGAAGGCCGCAT
>CAYYAT010000112.1:0-1692 GCA_964469595.1 uncultured Thermomonas sp. | reverse complement strand
GGGATGCGGCCTTCGCGCTTTCAGGACCGGACCGCGGCGCGTACCGGGCGGATCAACGGAGCACCACAAACGCGACTCCGGCAGTGGAGGGGATTGCCGCGCGCAACGGGAGTCCAACGCGCGGCCCGATGCCGCGTTCGACTCAGGGGAAGGCCAGACTGGCGTCACCGGAGAAGGTTTGCATGCGCACCTCGCCCTTGCCGGCACCGTAGCGGGCGCGCAGGCTGGAGCCGGGCCCGAAGCCCTCCTTCTTCGGTACCGCGCCCGGGGCGCTGAGCTTGCCGCTGAAGGTTTCCGCGGACAGGTTGGCCGAGAGCGTCGCCGGCAGCTGCAGGCGCAGTTCGCCGCTGACCGATTCCAGCCGGATCTCGCCATCCTCGCCCAGTGCCGCCTTCAGCTGCATGTCGCCGGACACGCTGCTGGCGGACAGCCGCCGCAGGCGCTCGCCGAGGGTGTCCAGGCGGATGTCGCCGGACACGCTTTCCAGCGAGATCTCGCCGTTCAGGCGCCCCTGCAGGACGAGGTCGCCGCTGACGGTCTCGACCTTGAGCTGCGGCGTGTTCATCGCCAGCTGCACGTCGCCGCTGACCGCGCTGATCCGCGCGCGCTGGGGCGCGCCGTTGGCGCGGATGTCGCCGCTCACCGCCTGCAGCGACAGCTCGCGCGGGGCCACGCCGCTGACGCGGATGTCGGCGCTGACCGTGTTCACTTCGAGGTCGGCCAGCCGCGGCACCTGCAGCACCAGCTGGGTCGGCTCCGGGTTCTTGCTGCGCGGCGGGTACTGCACCTTGATCCGCAGCACCCGCGCATCGCCCTCCACCGACAGCCTGTCCACGCCGGTGCCGAGGGTGCCGGACAGCTTCACCTCCGGACGATCCCAGGCCACCACTTCGACCCGGCCACGGGCGTTTTCCACTTCCACCCGCCCGCGCGGATCCAGCGGGCGGGTCTGGTCGATCGGGGTGCCGGCCAGGGCCGGCAGGCTGGTGGCCAGCAGGGCCAGCGACAGAAGGGGGGCGAACAGGCGCATGGTCGGTGTCCTCAGGCGTAAAGGGCGCGCCGCGCCAGGGCGATGCGGCGGGCGTAGGTCTGGCGCAGGCGTTCCAGCAGCAGGCGCGAGTCCGGCTGCTCGCGCAGCGCCTGGCGGATCTGCTCGACGCTGCGGTCGAGCGCCTGCATGCCCGGCTGCCAGCTGGCCGGGACCTGGCGCAGGCCGATCTCCCCGAGCGCGGCTTCGTAATGCCGGGTGAGCAGCGCCGCCTCCGGCGGCAGCGCCGCGTGGGTGTCGGCGGCCACGGCGACGGTCGACGCGGCGGGCGTCGGGGCCTGCGTCGCCGATTGCGGCGAACCCGACCCGACCGTCACGCCCGGGCGCAGCTGCCAGGCCAGGCCGAGTGCCAGCGCCAGCGAAGCGGCCAGCGCCAGCGGCCACTGCCAGCCGCGCCGGTGCGGCGGCAGGGGGGTGGGCGGCGGCGCGGCGGCGGCCTGCGCCGGCAGGCGCGCGGCGATTTCCGGCCACAGGTCACGCCCGGGTTCGATCTCCCGACGCAGTCCGCGCAGGGCCAGGCGCAGGGCGGTGTCATCGGTCTCGTGCGGGTTGCTCATATGCCATCTCCGATGCGCGCGCGCAGCAGGCTGCGGGCGCGGTGCAACTGGGCCTTGGAGCTGCCCACCGCCATGCCGAGCTCGGCG
>CAYYAT010000111.1:0-6139 GCA_964469595.1 uncultured Thermomonas sp. | reverse complement strand
TACCTGCGCGCGCGCTACGCCGAGCTCGGGCGCGACCCGCACGACGTCGAGCTGATGATGTTCGCGCAGGCCAATTCCGAGCACTGCCGGCACAAGATCTTCAATGCCAGCTGGACCATCGACGGCCAGGAGCAGCCCACCTCGCTGTTCCGGATGATCAAGCACACCCAGGCGCGCACCCCGCGCCACGTGCTGTCGGCCTACAGCGACAACGCCGCGGTGGTGGAGGGCTATCCGGCGGCGCGCTGGCGCCCGGACCCGGCGACCCAGCGCTACCGCAGCGAGCCGGTGTCCGACTCGGCGTTCTGCATCAAGGTCGAGACCCACAACCACCCGACCGCGATCGCGCCGTTCCCCGGCGCCTCCACCGGCGCCGGCGGCGAGATCCGCGACGAGGGCGCCACCGGCCGCGGCGGCCGCCCGAAGGCGGGCCTGGCCGGGTTCTCGGTCTCGCACCTGCGCATCCCCACCCTGCCGCAGCCGTGGGAGGGCGAGCGTCCGCTCAACCCGCGCATGGCCTCTGCGCTGGAGATCATGCGCGACGGCCCGCTGGGCGCGGCGGCGTTCAACAACGAATTCGGGCGGCCCAACCTCGCCGGCTACTTCCGTAGCTTCGAGCTGCACGAGGCTGACGGCCTCACCCGTGGCTACGACAAGCCGATCATGCTGGCCGGCGGCCTCGGCGCGATCGACCGCGGCCAGGTGGAAAAACGGCGGCTGTCTCCCGGCGATGCGGTGATCGTGCTCGGCGGGCCGGCGATGCTGATCGGCCTCGGCGGCGGCGCCGCCAGTTCGGTGGCCTCCGGCGATTCCGCCGAGGACCTCGACTTCGCCTCGGTACAGCGCGACAACCCGGAGATGGAGCGGCGCGCGCAGGAAGTCATCGACCGCTGCGTGGCGCTGGGCGCGGACAACCCGATCCTGTCGATCCACGACGTCGGCGCCGGCGGCCTGTCGAACGCCATTCCCGAGCTGCTGCACGATTCCGGCGTGGGCGGCGTGATCGACCTCGGCCGGGTGCCGAAGGACGATCCCTCGCTGTCGCCGATGCAGCTGTGGTGCAACGAATCGCAGGAGCGCTACGTGCTGGGCATCCCGCAGGCGCGGGTGGCCGAGTTCGCCGCGCTGTGCGCGCGCGAGCGCTGCCCGTTCGCGGTGGTGGGCACCGCCACCGCCGAGCAGCACCTGCGGGTGGGCTACGAAGGACAGCCGCCGGCGATCGACCTGCCGATGGACCTGCTGTTCGGCAAGCCGCCGAAGATGCACCGCGACACCGCGCACCCGGCGCCGCCGCGCTGGCCGCAGGCCGACACCGACGCGCTCGACCTGCGCGAGGCCGGCCTGCGCGTGCTCGCGCATCCCACCGTCGCCGCCAAGACCTTCCTGGTCACCATCGGCGACCGCAGCGTCGGCGGCCTGACCGCGCGCGACCAGATGGTCGGCCCGTGGCAGCTGCCGGTGGCCGACTGCGCGATCACCCTGTCGGGCTTCGACGGCTTCGCCGGCGAGGCGATGGCGATCGGCGAGCGCACCCCGCTGGCGCTGCTGGACGCCGCCGCGGCGGCGCGGATGGCGGTGGGCGAGGCGCTCACCAACCTGATGGCGGCGCCGCTGGAGGCGCTCGACCGGATCAAGCTGTCCGCCAACTGGATGGCGGCGGCCGGGCATCCCGGCGAGGACGCGCGCCTGTATGACGCGGTCAAGGCGGTCGGGCTGGAGCTGTGCCCGGAGCTGGAGCTCGGCATCCCGGTCGGCAAGGATTCGCTGTCGATGCAGGCGCAGTGGACGCATGCCGACGGCACCCACACGTCGGTCTCGCCGGTGTCCCCGGTGGTGTCGGCGTTCGCGCCGGTGGCCGACGTGCGTGCCCAGCTGACCCCGCTGCTGCGCCGCGACGTGGAGTCGGAGCTGTGGCTGATCGGCCTCGGCGGCGGGCGCCAGCGCATGGGCGGCTCGGTGCTGGCGCAGTGCCATCCGGAGGCCGTGCCCGCGGCGCGTGCCGGCGCCGTGGCGCTGCCGGCGTTCGGTGGCGAAGTCCCCGACCTCGACGACCCGCAACGCCTGCGCGCGCTGTTCGAGCTGGTGCGTGAGGCGCGTGCGGAAGGCCTGCTGCTGGCCTACCACGACCGCTCCGACGGCGGCGTGTTCGCCACCCTGTGCGAGATGGCGTTCGCCTCGCGGGTCGGGCTGGACATCCGCCTCGACGGCTGGGGCGATGGCCGCAGCGACGACCCGCTGCGCGCGCTGTTCAACGAGGAGCTGGGCGCGGTGGTGCAGGTGCCGGTGGCGGAGCGCGCCGCGTTCGCCGACCTGGTCGCGCGCCACGGCCTGATCGAATGCGCGCAGCGGATCGCGGTGCCGACCACCGCGCCGGTGGTGCGGGTCGCGGATGGCGACGACGTACTGGCGGAGTGGCGCTGGGAGGAACTGTTCGATGCCTGGTGGTCGGTGACGCATGCCATGCAGCGGCTGCGCGACAACCCGGATTGCGCCGATGCCGAACGCGCGTCCGCGCGCCGGTTCGACGCGCCGGGGCTGCAGCCGCTACTCACCTTCGATGCCGCGGAGGACGTCGCCGCGCCCTTCATCGCCACCGGCGCACGCCCGAAGGTGGCGATCCTGCGCGAGCAGGGTGTCAACAGCCAGCTGGAGATGGCCTATGCCTTCGACCGCGCCGGCTTCGACGCGTACGACGTGCACATGAGCGACCTCATCGCCGGCCGCTTCGATCTGAAGGATTTCCATGCGCTGGCCGCCTGCGGCGGCTTCAGCTACGGCGACGTGCTCGGCGCCGGTCGCGGCTGGGCGACGTCGATTCTCGAGCGGGCGCCGCTGCGCGCGATGTTCGCCGCGTTCTTCGCGCGCGGCGACAGCCTCGCGCTGGGCATCTGCAATGGCTGCCAGATGCTGGCGCAGCTGCGCGCCATCATCCCCGGCGCCGGTCACTGGCCGACCTTCCAGCGCAACGCCAGCGAGCAGTACGAGGCGCGGCTGGCGCTGCTGGAGGTGGGCGAGTCGCCGTCGGTGTTCCTGCGCGGCATGGCGGGATCGCGGATCCCGGTGGCGGTGGCGCACGGCGAGGGCCGCGCAGTGTTCGCGGACGTGATCGACCAGGGCGCGGTGGACGTGGCTGCGCGTTACATGGACGGCGGCCGGATCGCCGAGGACTACCCGGCCAACCCGAACGGCTCGCCCGACGGCATCGCCGGCGTCACCAGCCGCGACGGCCGCGTCACCCTGCTGATGCCGCACCCTGAGCGTACCCTGCGCAGCGCCAACTTCAGCTGGGCCCCGGCCGACTGGCCGGAGGACTCGCCGTGGCTGCGCATGTTCCGCAACGCCCGGGTGTGGCTGGGGTGAGCGGGGCTTTCGAGCGGCGCTAGCCGCGAGCCCGCGAACGCCCGGCGGCCTGCCAGCCGACGGGCCGGGGGTGCCGCCGAGCGGCGCTGGCTGCGCATGCGCGCGACCGTCCCCGCGCCGGCGCGGCCTGCTAAAGTCCGCTGCGGATCGCAGGAGTCGTGCGCGTGAATGCCGTAGCCACCCAACAGGAATCCGTCGAGCGCACTGCCGAAGAGCGCATCGTGGCGCTGCTGCTGCAACGCGAGAAGCTGAAGGACGCCGACCTGGCGCGCGCGCGCCGGCTGCAGGAGCAGGATGGCGGCGATCTGCTGGTGCTGCTGGCGCGGCTGGGGCTGGTGGCCGAGCGCGACCACGCCGAGGCCTGCGCGGCCGCGCTGGGGCTGCCGCTGCGCAGCGCCCGCGAGCTGCCCGAGCTGCCGCCGGACGAGGTCACGCTCAGTCTGAAGTTCATGAAGCAGCACCACGTGGTCGCGGTCGCCGCCGACGCGGACGGGGTGGACGTGCTGCTGGCCGACCCGCAGGACGCCTACGTGCTGGAGGCGGTGCGGCTGGCGGTCGGGCGCCCGCTGCGCCCGGCGGTGGCCCTGCGCGCGGAGATCGACGAGCTGATCGAGCGCTGGCACGGCCAGGGCCGCAGCACGATGGAGGGGATCGTGGAGGGCGCCGGCGCCGAGGCCGACCTCGACGACGTCGAGCACCTGCGCGACCTCGCCTCGGAAGCGCCGGTGATCCGGCTGGTCAACCTGATCATCCAGCGCGCGGTCGAGCTGCGCGCCTCCGACATCCACGTCGAGCCGTTCGAGACCCGGCTGAAGCTGCGCTACCGCATCGACGGCGTGCTGGAGGAGGGCGAGAGCCCGCCGGCCAACCTCGCCGCCGCCATCGTCAGCCGCATCAAGATCATGGCCAAGCTCAACATCGCCGAGCGCCGGCTGCCGCAGGACGGCCGCATCGTGATGCGGGTGCAGGGCAAGGAGCTGGACCTGCGCGTGAGCACGGTGCCGACCGCGCACGGCGAGTCGGTGGTGATGCGCCTGCTCGACCGCGAGACGGTGGTGCTGGACTTCGAGCGCCTCGGCTTCGGCCCGGCGTTCATGCCGCGCTTCCAGAAGGTGCTGGAGCAGCCGCACGGCATCCTGCTGGTGACCGGCCCCACCGGCTCGGGCAAGACCACCACGCTGTACACCGCGCTGTCGAAGCTCAACACGCCGAAGGTGAAGATCATCACCGTCGAAGACCCGGTGGAGTACCAGATCGAGGGCATCAACCAGATCCAGGCGCGGCCGGCGATCGGGCTGGATTTTGCCAACGCCCTGCGCAGCATCGTGCGCCAGGACCCGGACATCATCATGATCGGCGAGATGCGCGACCTCGAGACCGCGCGCATCGCGATCCAGTCCGCGCTCACCGGCCACCTGGTGCTGAGCACCCTGCACACCAACAACGCCGCCGGCGGCATCACCCGCCTGCTGGACATGGGGGTGGAGGACTACCTGCTCACCTCCACCGTCAACGGCATCCTCGCCCAGCGCCTGGTGCGCCGGCTGGAGCCGACCCACGCGCAGGCGTATCCGGCCTCGCCGGAGGAGATCGAGAAGTTCGGCCTGCGCCGGTTCCAGCCGCAGGGCGAGATCCTGCTGTACCGGCCGGTGCCGTCGCCGCTGTCGCCCACCGGCTACCTCGGCCGCACCACCATCATGGAGCTGCTGGTGATGGACGACGAGCTGCGGCGCGCGGTGATGCGCCACGCCGGCATGGACGAGATCGAGCGGCTTGCGCGGCAGGCGGGCATGGCGACCATGTACGAGGTCGGGATCGCCAAGGCGCTGCGCGGCGAGACCACGATCGAGGAAGTCCTGCGCGTGACCGAGGACGCCTGAGCCCGTGCCGATGTACCGCTACAAGGCGCTGAACGCGCGCGGCGAACTGCTGGAAGGCCGGATGGAGGCCACCGGCGAGGCCGAGGTGGTCGCGCGGCTGCAGGAGCAGGGGCACTTGCCGGTGGAGGCGCGACTGGACGCCGGCGAGGCCGGCCTGCCAGCGCTGCGCACGCTGCTGCGGCCGCCGCCGTTCTCCGGCGACCGCCTGGTGCAGTTCACCCAGCAGCTGGCCACCCTGCTCGGCGCCGGGCAGCCGCTGGACCGCGCGCTCGGCATCCTGATGGACCTGCCCGACGATCCGCCCTCGCGCCGGATCGTGGCCGACGTGCGCGAGGCCGTGCGCGGCGGCGCGCCGCTGTCGGTGGCGCTGGAGCGCCAGCACGGCGCGTTCGGGCGGCTGTACGTGAACATGGTGCGTGCGGGCGAGGCCGGCGGCAGCCTGGCCCCGACCCTGCAGCGGCTGGCCGACTACCTGGAGCGCTCGCGCGCGCTGCGCACGCGGGTGGTGAACGCGCTGGTGTACCCGGCCATCCTGCTGGCGATGGTGGGGCTGTCGCTGCTGTTCCTGCTGGCCTACGTGGTGCCGCAGTTCGCGGCCATGTATGCCAGCCTGAATGCCGAGCTGCCGTGGTTCTCGCGCAGCGTGCTGGCGGTCGGCGAATTCGTGCGCGCATGGTGGTTCGTGTTGCTGGCGCTGCCGCTGCTGGCCCTGCTCGGGTTCGAGCGCCTGCGCCGCGACCCGGCCTTCATGCGCCGGCTGGACGGCTGGCTGCTGCAGCGCCGCCTGCTGGGGCCGCTGCTGGCCAAGCTGGAGACCGCGCGCCTGGCGCGTACGCTCGGCACCCTGCTGCGCAACGGCGTGCCGCTGCTGGGCGCGCTGGGCATCGCGCGCAACGTGC
>CAYYAT010000110.1:0-6148 GCA_964469595.1 uncultured Thermomonas sp. | reverse complement strand
AGATCGTATTGCCGCATTCCCCCGTGCTTCCGGCCGATCCGCCGGTGGACGCCTATCTCGATGCCCTGCTCGGGCTGCCGCCCGCGCCGGCCGCACCCGCGCACGCGGCGGAGGCTGCGGAATCCGCGGAGACCTCAAGCGTCCGCGACCCCGGGGCAGAACCGGAAATGGCCGGCGAGACGCCCGTTGCGCCGGCGCCCGAACCGACGGCCACATCCGCCGTGGACGCTCCCGAGGAATCCGAAGCCGGCTGCGAACCCGGATCCACGGCGTGCCCCGCCGCTGCGGGCGAAGCGGAAACCGAAGCCGAGTCATCGCCGGAGCAGGAGCCTGCAGCAGGATCCGGGCCGGAGCCGCAATCCGCCTTCCAGCCTGCGCCCGTGGCCGACGCCGCGCCTGCCGCCGATGCGCAGTCCGCGCCGGCCCCTTACTCACCGCCGCTGGCGGTGCCGTCGGTACGCGCCGCGCCGCCCCCGATCGGGCAGCGCTGGCTGCGGGTGGCGATCGGCGACGACCGCTACGCGGTGGAGCTGCTGCGCGTGCAGGAAGTGGTGCGGCTGGCGCCGATCATCGCCGTGCGCGGCGCCCCGCCCTCGCTGCTGGGGGCGATGAACCTGCGCGGCCGGGTGGTGCCGGTGCACGACCTCGGCCGCTGGCTGCGCCGGCAGCCCGCCGGGATCGACGAGCGCAGCCGGATCGTGGTGCTGGAGCACCACGACGAACTGGCCGGCCTGCTGGTCAGCGCGGTGACCGACGTGGTGACCCTGGACGCCCGCCAGATCGAACCCCCCGCGGCCAGCCTGCGCGACCGCACCAGCATGGGCATCGCGCGCACGCCCGGCGCCCCGCCCACGGTCCTGCTGGACGCCACCGCGGTGTTCGATTGAACGCCGGAAACGTGCGCTCCGGCACGCTTCCGGCACCCGCCTCAAGTCGTCCGCCGCGGCGCCGTTAACCGGTCTGGGCCAGCGCCACTTCCGAGATTCGACAATGCCATTGTCACTGCAAGCCGACCTGGGCATCGAACAGGTGACCGACCTGCAAGCCACCCTGCAATCGCACCTGGACGATGCGACGCTGGAACTGTCCGGCGCCGAGGTACGGCGCGTGCATACCGCCGGCCTGCAGCTGCTGCACGCCTTCATCCGCGAGCGAGCCGCGCGCGGGCTTTCGACCACCATCACACTCCCCTCGCCCACGCTCGTGGAAGCGGCACGCCAGCTTGCGCTGGCGGTAAGCTTGGGCGTTGACAAGGACTCCGGAGAACCCGCGTGAGCGCAAACCTGCTGATCGTTGACGATTCCACCTCCATGCGCCAGATGGTCGCGTTCGCGCTGACCGGTGGCGGCTACTCCGTGGTGGAAGCCGAAGACGGCATCGCCGCACTGGACGCGGCCAAGGCCCAGAAATTCGATGCGGTCATCACCGACGTCAACATGCCACGCATGGACGGCATCGAGCTGATCCGCCAGCTGCGCGCGCTGCCCAACTACAAGTTCACCCCGCTGCTGATGCTCACCACCGAATCCGGTGCCGACAAGAAGAGCGAAGGCCGGGCCGCCGGCGCCACCGGCTGGCTGGTCAAGCCGTTCGACCCCGAACAGCTGCTGGCCACCGTGCGCAAGGTACTCGGCTGAGCCACCACCCAGGGCCCGACATGGACATCTCCCGCTTCCACGCCACCTTCTTCGAGGAAAGCCGCGAGAACATCGCGGCCATGGAGGCCGGGCTGCTGGCGATGGAAAGCGGCGGCGGCAGCGGCGACACCATCCACGTCATCTTCCGCGCCGCGCACTCGATCAAGGGCGGCAGCGCCACCTTCGGCTTCGCCGCGATCGCGGATTTCACCCACCTGCTGGAAACCCTGCTGGAAGAGGCGCGCAGCGGCCGGCGCGTGCTCGACGATGCCGCCATCAGCGCCCTGCTGGCCTCGGTGGACGCCCTGCGCATGCTGCTGGCGGCCGCCGAGCACGGCGATGCCGTGGACCAGCCGATGCTGCAGCAGGCGCGCGCCGGGCTGGAAAAGCTGCTGGCCGGCGAGGCCGCACCCGCCGAGGCAGCGGCCGCGGCCACCGCGCCGGCGGCGCCGCAGGCGATCGGCTGGCAGATCGAATTCGCGCCGGAACGCTCGCTGTTCCTCAGCGGCAACGACCCGCTGCGGATGCTGCGCGAGCTCGGCCAGCTGGGCGAGCTCAAGGTCACCTGCCGCGACGATGCCCTGCCACCGTTCAGCGAGCTGGACCCATTCGAGGCCTGGCTGGCCTGGGACCTGCAGCTGATCGGTGACGTCAAGCGCTCGGCCATCGAGGACACGTTCGCGTGGGTCGAGGACCAGTGCAAGCTCAACATCGCGCCGCTGCCTGCCGCGGTGGCCAACGCCGTGGCCACAGCCGCGCCGGCCGCCCCCGTGCCGGCGGCCCCCGCCGCAGCCACTGCGCCCGCGCCTTCCACTGCACCAGGCCGGCCGGCCGCCCCCGCCCCTGTCGCGGCGGAACCGGCTGCCAGCGGCACCCGCCACGATGCCGCCGACACCACGATCCGGGTGTCGGTGGACAAGGTGGATGCGCTGATCAACCTGGTCGGCGAACTGGTCATCACCCAGGCCATGCTGGCGCAGCGTTCCTCCGGCCTCGACCCGGCCCTGCACGAGCAGCTGCTGGCGGGGCTGGAGCAGCTGGATCGCAACACCCGCGACCTGCAGGAAGCGGTGATGTCGGTGCGCATGCTGCCGGTGGACTTCGCCTTCAGCCGGTTCCCGCGGATGGTGCGCGACATCGCCTCGCGGCTGGGCAAGAAGGTCATCCTGAAGACCTCCGGCGAAGGCACCGAGCTGGACAAGGGCGTGATCGAGAAGATCGTCGATCCGCTGGTCCACCTGGTGCGCAATGCGATCGACCACGGGCTGGAAACCACCGAGCAGCGGATCGCCGCCGGCAAGCCCGAGGCCGGCACCGTGACCCTGTCCGCGGCCCACCAGGGCGGCCACATCATCATCGAGGTGGGCGACGACGGCCGCGGCCTGAACCGCGAGAAGATCCTGGCGAAGGCCGCCGAACGCGGCATCCCGGTGCCGGAGAACCCCAGCGACGCGCAGGTCTGGGACCTGGTGTTCGCGCCCGGCTTCTCCACCGCGGAAACCCTCACCGACCTGTCCGGCCGCGGCGTCGGCATGGACGTGGTGCGCAAGAACATCCAGGCGCTTGGCGGGCAGGTGGAAATCCGCAGCCGCCAGAACGAAGGCACCACCATCTCCATCCGCCTGCCGCTGACCATGGCCATCCTCGACGGCATGACCGTCTCGGTCGGCGGCGAGGTCTTCATCCTGCCGCTGAACATGGTGGTGGAATCGCTGCAGCCCGCGCCGGAGAACATCAAGACGGTGGCCGGCGATGCGCGCGTCCTGCGCGTGCGCGAACACTACGTGCCCCTGCTCGACCTCGCCACCCAGTACGGCCTGCCGCCGGCGCGCGCGGGCGCCGACGCGCAGCCGATCGCGGTGGTGGTGGAAAGCCAGGGCCAGCGGCTGGCGCTGGAGGTGGACGAGCTCCTGGGCCAGCAGCAGGTGGTGGTGAAGAACCTGGAGCGCAACTACCGCCGCATCCCCGGCGTCGCCGGCGCCACCATCCTCGGCGACGGCCGGGTGGCGTTGATCGTGGATGCCGCCAGCCTGCCCCACCACACCGCCCTGCCGAGGGCAGCCTGACCCGACCCCGGTTCAAGGATCGCCCCGTGCGGCCGATGAACTGGACGAACCCGCCCGCATCCGGACTCCCATGACCACATCCGCCAAGCCCTCCCACAACGGACTCCCGGCCAATGCCGCGGTAGCCGGTGAATTCCTGACCTTCACCCTGGGCAAGGAAGAGTACGGCGTGGACATCCTGAAGGTGCAGGAGATCCGCGGCTACGACGCCGTCACCCGCCTGCCCGACGCCCCCGACTACATCAAGGGCGTGATCAACCTGCGCGGCACCATCGTGCCGATCATCGACATGCGGGTGAAGTTCCGGCTGGATGCGAAGGTGGACGCCACCACCGTGATGATCGTCCTCAACGTGGCCGACCGCGTGGTCGGGATGGTGGTGGATAGCGTGTCCGACGTGGTCCAGCTCTCCAGCGAGCAGATCCGCCCGATGCCCGACGTCGGCACCGGAATCGACCGCCGCTACCTGACCGGCATCGGCGCGCTCGACGAGCGCATGCTGATCCTGCTCGACATCGAAGGCCTGATGACCAGCAGCGAGATGGGCCTGGTGGCGGACGAGGCGGCGGCCCAGGCAGCCTGACCCCACCCGACGCCCGCCGTCCCCCGGGCGGGCCTTCCCGTCAAAGCGAATACGGCTCCAGTGCCCCAAAACGAAACGCGCCGCAACATGCGGCGCGTTCTGCTGTCCGGATCAGCCTCCAGCCTCCGCCGGAGCTGCCGGCGAGGCCCGCCGTGGCGGGCCCTGCCGGACCACGTCAGAGCTTGAACTCGAGCTTCACCTTGCCGTGGCTCTCGCCCGGGGCGAATTCCCACTGCTTGACCGCCTTCACCGCCGCGGCCACGAACACCCGGCCCGGCTTGGCATCCACCACCGAGACGTCGGTGACCTTGCCGTCCGGTCCGATGCTGTATTCCACTTCGACATACCCGGTGGTGCCGGCGCGCGCCGCCTCCGGCGGGTACACCGGGTCCACCCGCTTGGTGGGGTTGCCCGCGAACACGGGCTGGGCAAGGGCCATCGCCGCGGCGATCGCCGCTACGTTCAGGGCACGATGGAAGGCAGGTTGCATGGCGGATCTCCGAGGGGGACGCGTGCACGGGACTGTGCTCACTGCGCGTATCGGCACGCCCGCCCCGGACTTGAGGGCGCCCTGCGCGGATATGCGGATTTGTGCATCCGGTCACGCCCCGGGCGTGCGCCGATGGGAAATCCCGTGCGGCGGTTAAAGATTCCCGCGTCCACGCCGATGCTGGCGTTTGTACGGCCCATGAACCCGCCGCATCAGGACCTCGCCATGCCCCGCAGCTCATCCACCGTCGATCGCCTGCTCGCCCCCGCCATCCGCCTGATGGCGTCCCTGCGCTTCAGCCAGAAAGCCATGCTGATCGGCGCGAGCTTCACCCTCACCTGCGGCGTGCTGACCGCGCTGGTGCTCAGCAGCACGCTGGGCGAGCTGTCGCAGGCCAAGGCGGCGCGCGCCGCCACCGCCGGGCTGAACCGCCTCAACGAGGCGCAGATCGCGATGCAGGACCACCGCGCCCTGCGCGCGCGCCAGCTGGCCAAGGACGCCAGCGCCACCCCGCAGGCCATCGCCGCTGCGGCCGCGGCCGCCGACAAGGGGCTGGACGCGTTCGAGGCCTGGCAGGCGACCAACCACGTGGCCGAGAGCGAGGACGTGAAGAAACTGCTCGCCGCCACCCGCGAGGCGTGGAAGAAGGCACAGGCCAGCGAGGGCGACACGGCCGTGGAGGCCGACACCGCCGCCCTCACCGCCTTGCGCGACACCATCGACCGCGTCGCCTTCGACGGCATCACCAGCGTCGCCCGCGACCCGGCCATGCTGCGCGCCGGCAACATCGGCGGCAGCCAGCTGCCGGCGCTGTCCGCCGCCGTGGCCAAGCAGGCGGTGGCCAGCATGCGGGTGCTGGGCGAAGGCGCGATCTGGGTCAACGACCGCACCGCGCTGGCGGTCAACAAGAACATGGAGGAGTACCTGCAGGGCCAGGTCGAGAAGAACCGCCGCTTCATCGAAGAGGCGCTGCCGCAGGGCGCGGCGCTGTTCGGCAAGCCCTGGCAGGCTGCGCTGCAGGCCATCCAGGCGCAGGACAAGCTGATTCAGGACAAGGTGCTCGGCGCGGACACCCCGGACTACCCGGTGGCCGAGTTCGCACGCCAGGACCAGGCCACCCGCGAGGCGCTCAACCGCGCGATGGCAGGCGCCTATGCCGCCATCGATGCGGCCGGCGACCGCGCCGTCGCCAGCCTGCAGCGCAAGGCCTTCCTCACCCTGGGCGGCGTGGTGCTGGCCCTGCTGGCCTCGGCCTACCTGTTCCTGGGCTTCACCCGCGGCACCCGCCGCGCCCTGCAGAGCATCGACGCCGGCGCGCGCGCGATGGCCGCCGGCCAGTTCTCCGACCAGATCCGGGTGGACACCCACGACG
>CAYYAT010000109.1:0-6177 GCA_964469595.1 uncultured Thermomonas sp. | reverse complement strand
CGCCGGCATCCATCAGCGCCAGCGAGGAGCCGCACACCGAGGCCATCGACGAGGAGCCGTTCGACTCGGTGATCTCGGACACCACGCGGATGGTGTAAGGGAACGCCTCCATGCCCGGCATCATCGCCAGCACGCCGCGCTTGGCCAGGCGGCCGTGGCCGATCTCGCGGCGCTTGGGCGCGCCGAAGCGGCCGGTCTCGCCCACGCAGAACGGCGGGAAGTTGTAGTGGAACAGGAAGTGTTCCTTCCACTCGCCGGCCACGTCGTCCATGATCTGGCCGTCGCGGGCGGTGCCGAGCGTGGTGACCACCAGCGCCTGGGTCTCGCCGCGGGTGAACAGCGCCGAACCGTGCACGCGCGGCAGCACGCCGACCTTGCAGCTGATCGGACGCACGTCATCCAGCTTGCGACCGTCGATGCGGATCTTGGTGTCCAGCACCGAGCCGCGCATGGTCTGGTATTCCAGCTCGCCGAATTCCCTGGACAGCTCCGCGCTGCTCCAGCCCTCGGCCTCGGCGCGACCGGCCAGCGCCTGCATCACGTCCTTCTTGATCGCGGCGATGGCATCGCGGCGCTGCAGCTTGTCACGCACCTGGAAGGCCTGCGCCAGCTGGCTGCCGACGGCTTCCTTCAGCGCGGCGATCAGGGCGGCGTTCTTCTCCGGCGCCTGCCAGGTGGACGGCGGGGTGCCGGCCTCGGTCACCAGCTCGTTGATGGCGTTGATCGCCTTCTGCATCTCGCGGTGGCCGAACATCACCGCGCCCAGCATCACGTCCTCGGACAGCTCCTTGGCTTCCGATTCCACCATCAGCACCGCGTTCGAGGTGCCGGCCACGACCAGCTCCAGGTCGCTGGTCTTGAGCTCGGACACCGACGGGTTCAGCACGTACTGGCCGTTGATGTAGCCGATCTTGGCGGCACCGATCGGGCCCTGGAACGGGCTGCCGCACAGCGACAGCGCGGCGGAGGCGCCGATCAGCGCGGGGATGTCGCCCTCGACCTCGGGGTTCAGCGACACCAGCTGGGCGATGATCTGGACTTCGTTCCTGTAGTCCTCGGGGAACAGCGGGCGGATCGGGCGGTCGATCAGGCGGCTGATCAGCGTTTCCTTCTCGGTCGGACGGCCTTCGCGCTTGAAGAAGCCGCCCGGGATGCGGCCACCGGCGTAGAACTTCTCCTGGTAGTCCACGGTCAGCGGGAAGAAGTCCTGGCCTTCGCGCGCCGACTTGGCCGCCACCGCGGTCACCAGCACCTCGGTGCCGTCGACCTTCACCAGCACGGCGCCGCCGGCCTGGCGGGCGATCTCGCCGGTCTCCAGGGTCACCTGGTGCTTGCCGTACTGGAAGGTTTTACTGATCTTTGCCACTTGGGAATCCTTGATGTCTTGAACGTCGACGCAGGCAAGCCCCGCTTGCTGCGCTGCATCGCCCCGGGCGATGCGGGAATGCGGCGAGGCCGCGGCGGGTGGAACGGGTACCGCACAAACGAACCGCGGCGCATTCCTGCGCCGCGGTGGGGGGTCGATCAGCGACGCAGACCGAGCTTGCCGATCAGCGCCTTGTAGCGCTCTGCATCCTTGCGGTGCAGGTAGTCGAGCAGGCTGCGGCGGCGGTTGACCATCATCAGCAGGCCACGACGGCTGTGGTGGTCCTGCTTATGGGTCTTGAAGTGCTCGGTCAGCTGCTCGATGCGCGCCGTGAGCAGGGCGACCTGGACTTCCGGGGAGCCGGTGTCGTTGTCGCCGCGCTTGTGTTCGTTGATGACTTTCTGGGTATCGATGGACATGGTTGCCTCGTAGTCGCGTGGCCGGCAGGAACGGGCGGAAAACGCTCGCCCGCACCGCACGGCTCGCCGTGATGATGCGGAAAGGAAGTTGATATGCCCCTTGAGAGCGGCGGAAGTATAGCCCGCCGCGGGGGTCACGGGCAACGCGGGGCGTCCGCGTGGGCCTCCGCGCCGCCGGCGATGGCGGCCCAGCGGAACAGGCGGGCCGGGCGCAGGCCACCCTCGGCATCCACCTCGCCCAGGCCCAGTCCGCGCCCCTGCTCGTCCAGGATCGCGACCTGCCGGCCACGCGGCGGATACGGCCCGCGCAGTCCTTGCCCACGGCCGAGGCGTTGCGCCTGCGCCGCGTTGACCCGCACCTCGGGCCAGGAGGCCATGCCGGCTTCGATCGGCAGCAGGCAGGCATCCAGCACGTGCTCGCCGGCGTGCTCGCGCAGCTGCTCCAGTCCTTCCAGCGTCCACATGCGCGGCTCGCGGAACGGGTCCACCCACAGCCGCCGCAGCTCGGCCACGTGCGCGCCGCAGCCGAGCAGCTCGCCGAGGTCGCGGACCAGGCTGCGCACGTAGGTGCCGGAGCCGCACTCCACGTGCAGGCGCAGCAGCGGCTGGCCACCGTCCAGCAGGTCGGCGGCGTTCAGCAGGTCGAAGGCGTGCACCTCGACCTCGCGCTCCTCCACCTCGATCGTCTCCCCGCGGCGGGCCTTCGCGTACAGCGGCTCGCCGCCGCGCTTGAGCGCGGAATAGATCGGCGGGCGCTGGCGGATGCGCCCGCTCAGCCGGCGCAGGGCGGCATCGATGGCGTCGATCGTGAGCACCGGCACCGGGCGCTCGCGCAGGGCCTGGCCCTCGGCGTCGTCGGTGTCGGTGGTGATGCCGAGGCGGGCCACGGTCTCGTAGGCCTTGCGCGCGCCCAGCAGGCCGCCGGCGATCTTGGTGGCCTCGCCGAAACAGACCGGCAGCAGGCCGGTCGCCAGTGGATCGAGGCTGCCGGTATGGCCGCCCTTCTCGGCGCGGAACAGATGGCGCACCCGCTGCAGGGCCTGGTTGGACGACAGCCCCTGCGGCTTGTCCAGCAGCAGGATGCCGTCCAGGCGGCGGAACACGGTGCGCGGACGGCGCTCGCGCGGGTCAGTCGGTGTCGCCACTGCCGTTGACGTCGGGCAGGTCGCGCAACAGGTTGTCGATGCGCTCGCCGCGATCGACCGATTCGTCGTAATGGAAATGCAGCTCGGGCACGTGCCGCATCCGCACCGCGTGCGCCAGCTGGTAGCGGATCTCCGGCGCCAGTGCCTTCAGCGCCTTCAGCGTCTCCGCCGCGCGTTCGGGCTGGAGCACGGTGACGAACACCTTGGCATGGGCCATGTCGCGGGTGACCTCGACGTCGGAGACGCTGGCCGACGCCAGGCCGTGCTCGCGCACGAAGGCGTGCACCAGCGTGCCCAGCTCGCGACGGAGCTGGGCGGAAACGCGGTCGGTACGGTGGAAGGATTTCTGCGCCATGGCGGGGACGCACGCCTTACAGCGTGCGCTGCACCTCGATGCGCTCGAAGCACTCGATCTGGTCGCCCGGCTTGACGTCGTTGTACGCCTTCACGCCGATGCCGCACTCGGTGTTCACGCGCACTTCGTCCACGTTCTCCTTGAATCGGCGCAGCGATTCCAGCTCGCCCTCGAAGATGACCGTGTTGTCGCGCAGCACGCGGATCGGCTTGGACTTCTTGACCACGCCCTCGACCACCATGCAGCCGGCGACCGCGCCGAACTTGGAGCTGCGGAACACGTCGCGGACCTCGGCGATGCCGATGATCTCCTCGCGCACTTCCTTGCCCAGCACGTTCGACGCGACCTGTTTCACCTGGTCGATCACGTCGTAGATGATCGAGAAGTAGCGCAGATCGACGCCATTGCCCTCGATCACCTTGCGCGCGGACGCGTCGGCGCGCACGTTGAAACCGATCACGGTGGCCTTGGAGGTGACCGCCAGCTGGGCGTCGGACTCGGTGATGCCGCCCACGCCGGAACCGATCACGTTGATCCGGATCTGGTCGTTGGACAGCCCGGTCAGCGCCTCGCGCAGGGCCTGCATGGTGCCGTGCACGTCGGCCTTCACCACCAGGTTGAGGGTCTGCTGGGTGCTGCCCTCGCCCATCTGCGCCATGATGTCCTCCATGCGGTTGCCCGCGGAGGCCACCAGCCGCAGCTCGCGGCGCTTGGTATCGCGCTGCTGGGCCACGTCCTTGGCCAGGCGCTCGTCGGCCACCACCACGAAGTCGTCGCCCGCCTCCGGCACGCCGGACAGGCCGAGGATCTGCACCGGGATCGACGGGCCGGCGCTGGGCACCTGGCGGCCGGTCTCGTCGAACAGCGCGCGCACGCGGCCGTACTGGATGCCGCACACCAGGTAGTCGCCCTTGGCCAGGCGGCCCTGCTGCACCAGCACGGTCGCGACCGGGCCGCGGCCCTTGTCCAGCGCGGACTCGATCACCACGCCGGTGGCGCGGCCTTCCGGCACCGCCTGCAGGTCGAGCACCTCCGCCTGCAGCGAAATCGCGTCGAGCAGGTCGTCCACGCCGAGGCCGGTCTTGGCCGACAGCTCCACCATCTGCACGTCGCCGCCGAACTCCTCGGCCACCACGTCGTGCGCCAGCAGGTCGTTCTTGACCCGCGACGGATCGGCGTCGGACTTGTCGATCTTGTTGATGGCGACGATCAGCGGCACCTTGGCCGCCCGCGCGTGCTGGATCGCCTCCACCGTCTGCGGCATCACGCCGTCGTCGGCCGCCACCACCAGCACCACGATGTCGGTCAGCTTGGCGCCGCGCTGGCGCATCTGGGTGAACGCCGCGTGGCCGGGGGTGTCGAGGAAGCTGATCACACCCTTCGGGGTGGTGACGTGGTAGGCACCGATGTGCTGGGTGATGCCGCCGGCCTCGCCGCTGGCGACCTTGGTGCGGCGGATGTAGTCCAGCAGCGAGGTCTTGCCGTGGTCGACGTGGCCCATGATGGTGACCACCGGCGGACGCGGGGCCTGATCGCCCTGCACTTCCTCGGTGTGGGCCAGCAGCGCGTCCTCGGCCGAATCGGTATTGGCCTTGACCACCTTGTGGCCCAGTTCCTCGGTGACCAGCGCGGCGGTGTCGTGGTCGATGGTCTGGGTGATGGTGGCCATCACGCCCATCTTGAACAGCGCCTTGACCACCTCGCCGCCCTTCAGCGCCAGCTTCTGCGCGAGGTCGCCGACGGTGATGGCATCGCCGATGGCGATTTCACGCACCACCGGCGCGGTGGGCTTGTTGAAACCGCTGCCGGTACGCGACTGGTCGAGCCCGCGCTTGGCCGGCTTGGCGCGCCCGCGCGGGGCGCTGCTGCGGCGGGCGCGATCGGAGGCCGACAGATGCAGCTGGCCCGCGAACCGGGCGGTATTGTCGTCGTCCTCGACGCTGGCCTGCATGACGTGCGAGCCGCGGTGGATCGGCTTGCCCTTGGCATGCGAGGCGCCCTTGTCGGCTTCGCGCGCGGGCGCGGCCGGCTTGGGGTGGCCATGGCCGTGGCTCTTGGCCTTGCCGCCCTCTTCCAGCGCCGCCTCCGCGGCGGCCGCGGCCTCGGCGGCAGCGCGCTCGGCCTCCTCCTGCTCGCGGCGGCGGATCTCGGCCAGTTCCTCGGCGCGCTGGCGGTCCTTCTCGGCCAGCGCCTGCTGCTCGGCGAGGTTGCGCGCGCGCGATTCTTCCAGCTTGCGCAGCGCATCCAGGCGTTCGGCGTCCAGCTTCTCGTTCGCGCTCAGCGGCCGGCTTTCGCCCGGCTTGAGGGTGATCTTCTTGCGGGTCACCACCTCGACGGTGCTAGCGCCGCGCCCGGCCTTGCCGCCACCGCCCACGGTGATTTCCTGCTTGCGGCTGCGGCTCAAGGTGATCTTGCCCGGCGCGATGACCTCGTCGACCGGCTTGTCGGCCTTGCCGTGCGCACGGCGCAGGAAGCCGTGCAGCTTGAGTTTCTCGGCGCTGGTGATGACCTGGTCGGGACCGCTGAACTTCATGCCGGCCTCGGCCAGCTGTTCCAGCAGTTTCTCGACCGGGGTATTCACCAGTTCGGCCAACTTGCGGATGGTGGTTTGCTGCGACATTCGGTTTCCGGTGTCATTGGCCGCCGCGCGGGCGGCCGGATGTGGCGATTGTAGGACGACGGGGCAGGCCCCGCCGGTTGCCGGCGCCCGGGCCAGCGACGCTTACTCGAACCAGTGCTTGCGTGCTTCCATGATCAAGGCGGCGGCGCGCTGCTCGCCCATGCCATCGAGATCGGCGATCTCGTCGGTGGCGGCTTCGGCCAGGTCCTCGCGGGTGCGCACGCCGCGCTCCGCGAGCGCGTAAGCGGTGGCCTCGTCCATGCCCTCCAGCG